>CAYWHT010000217.1:0-2981 GCA_964458135.1 uncultured Saprospiraceae bacterium
CAGGCCTGGCAACCATTTGCGCCGCTCCCTACGAAAAACTCATGCATCATCCGGGATAGGCTAGGCCGTTTCGTTTAGGCTTGTTTTTCCACCAGCATCAGCTAAAACGCGTGATGGCGTCCCTCAACCTTTTAGAACTACCCTCACCCTTCAACAAACAAGGCCGAAATCGAACGGTGCTCATGCGTATTGCGTATGGCCCGGGCGAAGAGGCGCGCCGTGGAGAGCGTTTTGATTTTTTTCGAGGGCCGCTTCAGCGGGATCGTATCGCAGACGATGAGTTCGTCGAGGTGTGAAGATTCGATATTGTCGTAGGCTTTACCCGAGAGTACGGGATGGGTGCACAGAGCCCGGACGCTGCGGGCGCCTTTTTTGATGAGGATATCGGCGGCGCGGCAGAGGGTGCCCGCGGTATCGACCAGATCATCCACCATGATGACGTCGCCACCTTCGACATCGCCGATGACGGTCATTTCGGCCACTTCGTTGGCCCGTTCGCGGTATTTGTCGCAAATGACGAGGTTGCGTTCGAAGTGTTTGGCGTAGAGCCTTGCCCGTTTAACCCCTCCCACGTCGGGAGAAGCAAATATGACATTGGAAAGGTCTTGTTGCTGCAAATAGGGGATGTAGATGGCCTCACTTTTGAGGTGATCGACGGGAATGTCGAAAAAGCCCTGAATTTGATCGGCGTGGAAATCCATCGTCATGACCCGGTTGGCGCCGGCGGCCTGCAGCAGATTGGCGATCAGTTTTGCGGAAATGGGCACGCGGGGCTTGTCCTTGCGATCCTGGCGGGCGTAGCCGTAGTACGGGATTACGGCGGTGATGTAGCCGGCCGAAGCCCGCTTGGCCGCATCGATCATGAAAAGCAATTCCATCAAGTTGCCGGTAGGGGGATAGGTAGACTGGATAAAAAACACGTAGGCGCCGCGAACCGACTCGTTGATGACCGGCTGAATTTCACCGTCGCTGAACTGGTGCAGGTGGATGTCACCAAGGCGATCGCCGTAGTAATCCGCAATTTTTTCCGCCAGGTATTGGGAGGTCGTTCCGGAAAATAGTTTAACTTCTACCATTGCTTTGTTTACAGTTTGAGCGTGTGTTGTTGTCTTTTGGGCGCGAAGTCGCTTTCAAAAATTTAGGGCGTCATCCATTCTACGCGATAAAGGTAAAAAGAATTGCCTTGACGAAAATGCTCCCCTTTTCTTATTCTGCATTGGTTCGTACCTCCTCCCGTGAAAATCTTAGTCTGAAAATTAAGACATTGGCCGATTATGTTTTTCATTTTGTCGAAGGCTTGTTGGCTTCTTGCCCGGAAGCCTTATATTAGCTCTGTAAAGCAGTATCATATATTTGTAGCTGTATTGCGTTCGATATTGGATCCTATGGAATGGTGGATTGCACAAGAACAAGACCAACAAGTATTTTGGAGCATCGCGCTGGTGGCAACGCTTTTGCTGGGAATCTTCGCCGGATTGAGTCTATTTGGCTACGATCTGGATCAAGACGCCAGGGAGAGCGGGAAAGGCCGCAAGTGGTATTTAACGGATCCCAAACCCATTTTCGTGTTTCTCACCCTCTTCGGCTGGGTGGCCGTGATAAGTTCTTACTATTTGGAAACCCAGTTGGTCGTACTTGCTTTAGCGGCGGCCACCGGCGCTGTCGGGGCCATTCTTCCCTGGCGGATCAAGCCCCTGCTTACCTCCCGTATTTTCGACAAGAATGCGGCGCGTAGCAGTACCGGTCAAGTACTGCGGTCGATACCTCCTCACCGCAATGGTTTTGGAAAAGTGCATCTCAATTTGCGTGCAGCCCCTTTCGAAATGGACGCCCTTACGGCCGGTGAAGAACTGCCGGCGGGTTCGCCGGTGCGCGTCGTGGAAGTCATCGATGAGGGGGTTCTGCTGGTCGAAGCCATCGATTCCCGCAAGGAAAAAGATCGCCCTCCCAACCTAAAGCGGAAAGCACAAACGCCCCGCCCTCCCCGCTCTTGATTGGAACTTATTTTTTGCGGTTGGTGACAAAATTGACCAAATCCCGCATGGATTGGCGCACTGGGCCATCCGGAAAGCTGTCCAGGATTTCGAAGGCCTCATTGCGGTAGCGCAACATGGCCTCTCGGGCGTAATCCAACCCTCCGCTCTGCCGCACAAATTCGATAATCTCCCGCACTTTTTCCGGCTTTTCGTTATTGCGGCGAATATCTCTGATCATTTGACGCTTCTGAGCGCGCGGCGCTTGCTTAAGGGCGTAGATGAGCGGCAGGGTCAACTTTTTTTCCTTGATATCGATACCCCGGGGTTTGCCCACGTCGGCGCTGCCGAAATCGAAAAGATCATCCCGGATTTGGAAAGCGATGCCGATCTTTTCGCCGAAAAGCCGCATGCGTTCCACCACCTCTGCGTCCTGACTCACCGAAGCCGCACCGGCGCTACAAGCCGAGGCAATCAAAGAAGCTGTTTTCTGACGGATGATCTCGAAGTAAACGGATTCTTCGATATCGAGTCGCCGCGCTTTTTCAATTTGGAGCAACTCGCCTTCACTCATCGCTTTGACCGCATCGGATACGATCTCCAGAAGCTGGTGCTGACCACCCCGGAGGGCTAACAACATCCCCTGGGAAAAGAGGTAGTCTCCGACGAGCACTGCGATTTTATTTTTCCAAAGCGCATTAACGGAGAAGAATCCTCGCCGTTCGAAGGAATCGTCTACCACATCGTCGTGGACGAGCGTTGCGGTATGCAGGAGTTCCACCAGGGAAGCCGCCGAGTAAGTCGCATCGGTAATGTCGCCGCATAGCTTGGCCGAGAGAAAGACGAACATGGGACGCACCTGTTTCCCCTTTCGCCGGACGATGAAGAAGGTAATCTTATCGAGAAGAGGGACCTGGCTTCGCATCGACTGCCGAAAGTGGGACTCGAACGCCTTCAGCTCCTGCTCAATTGGCCCCTTGATCGTGCTCAACGATTTGACCATAGGAT
>CAYWHT010000217.1:2991-7020 GCA_964458135.1 uncultured Saprospiraceae bacterium
ACATTTACCTACCGCTTGCCAAAGCTACAAATTCCCTGAAACAAGGGTTGCAATGAGGAACCAAAGGTGTAATCGCCGAACCTGAAAGCTTGTTTGGATTTTACCCTTTGGGCTGCGCTATATCTTCGTATGACTTCCGTCGCAGAAAGGCTCGTTTCCGGTATGCTTACAGCCGCACCAGGCGATTTGCTTGGTTTCCTCGATTTTGGTCATCACGGGCCGGAAATCCGTGCCCTTGTGCGAGCCGTCGCAGAAGGGTTGTTTACTACTCTTGCCGCAGGCGCACCAGGCGTAATTTCCCGGTTTAACTTCCATGACGTAGGGTTGTTTCTGAGGTACTTCTTTTTCGGCCATAACGCAATCTTTAAGCGGTTTAGAAAAATAACTTTGAATAATAGCAATCGAATGAAGCTTTTGTTCAAAGGTAAGCTCTACCGCTTTATGACTTGGTATCTTTTGACGACAGAAGCACCTGCTTTAACGATTAGGAGATATTCGCCGGCGGGTATTTTGTTTAAGTCGAGTTCGACGAGGTGGGCATTAGCCGATTTACGGGGGTATGTCTCAAGCATCAAAGCTTCGTTACTATCGTCGAGCAAGGCCACTTTAACCTCGGATGGGCGCGAAAGCTCGTAGCGAAAGGTCAGCTTGCCGCTGCGCGGATCGGGCATAATCTTCTGGGGGGGAGCGAGGGGTTTGCGGGCTACGTCGACGGAACACTCAAAGAATTGCAGGCTGCCGTCGGGCGCCACGCATTTAAGGCGGTAGCGCCATTTTCCGTTGGTGGAGGAAGCCCCGGCCTTGTCGAGGTATCGATAGGAGTTGACGGGCGCTCCCTCGGCCTGCCGGCTGGCGATGGTCTCGTATTGCCGCCCGCCGTTGGTGGAACGCTGAAGCTCATAGTACATATCGGGGTGTTCGTGGCGCGCCGACCAATTCAATGCAATGCCGGCCGAAAGCGCCAAAGCGGAGAAACCCGTCACCTGTATTTCGGAACGGCCGGCTATCTGGGGTTGGGCCGCAGGGTTGTATAGCTCAACTACGTCTCCGTTGCTGGGGCTCCAAATAGATAACCCTATCGGAGGGGTGAATCGGTTGCTTTCGGCGACCTCCCCCACCCGGTCGGCCCCCCCTACCCGGACGGTGCGCACTTCCATACTGCGCCGGTCGACAAATATCCACTTGAACTGGTTGAAGCTTCCGCTGTTGCGGGTCCAGCTTTTATCGTCGTTATTTTCCCGCAAGGGAGCTCCCCAACAGCCCTCGCCGATGTAGACGGCGCCCGAGCGATCATCGCGAACAAAGCCCCCTTCGTTACCGGCGCCATTCGAGGGGCGAATCGGGTAGGTCCACTTTACGACATGCCCGTCCGACTCCAGGACCAGCCGCACCCGGTGGCGGTAGAACAAGGGCGCCCAATCGCGCACCAACTGATCCAGCTCTACCTTTCCGCGGGTGTGGGGGCGCATAGGACGGTGATACTGCGCAAATTTCCAGATAACGTTTTTGTGCTGCTCCAAATCGCGCTCCAGCCAGACCCGCTGATCGCCCGAGCTGGGGATCTCGGAGTTCAGGGTGTACACCCGCAGTAAATTGCCTCCGAAACTGAGCGCGTAGTATAAATCCTTATTGGGAAGGTCGAAAATTTCCAGTAGGGAGCGGTTATCGCGCTCGTGATTACCGCGGGCGACCACGATGGGAAAGATACGGCCATCGGAACCAATGGTTAGCTGCCAGTCATCTAGCCACGCTTGCCATTCACTACCGGTATCGCCGGCCGTCATATCCCCGGCGAAGACCACAAAGTCGGGACGCAGTTTGGACACCAGGCGGTTGGCTTCCCGCCGGGCCTGTCGGTTATTGCGGGAATCGCCCCCCGCAATAACCGACAGGCGGGCGCCCGGATCGGCGGGCGCCGTGCGGAAGGATAGAGGAGAACTGACCCCTTCACTATCCCGGATCACGAAGTGGTAAACCGTGTTGGGCTCCAGCCCGCGGAGCCGCACGAAATGATTGGTCATGCTGCGCGCCGGAATGATCCGGTCCGGGCGCACGCTGCGCGCGTAAGCAATCGCATTCCTCCCGTGGCTTTGAGTATCGTAATAAAGCACCGGGTTGTTGCCGGAAAGCTGATCCCATCCAATGACCATGGAGGTGGCGGGATCCTGGCGCCACGTACAACGGTAACGACCGGTGCGCGCCGAGATCAAGAGGGGGACTTCCAGCAACAGAATGACTATCAATAACTTGCTATTGCGAATAGCGAATCCTTCATTCATAAATTCGCACTCCTTAAATTATTATGTTATATTCCGCCAATCCGGATTTTGGGAGTTGATCGTGCATAGTAAAGCGTTTTGCCGGGTGGTTTATTGTACTCCGGTCACTTTTTCCGGTGGTTTTATCCGCCATGGGCTATGGCTTTCATCTTTATTGAACTTATTATTATTTGTGGGTTTTCATCTATGTAAATAACCCGTTTAAAATCGTTTCGCAATGCCAAAAGATACTGTAGTTTTCAACTTAATTCAAAAAGAATTAGAGCGACAGCGCAAGGGCCTCGAGCTAATTGCTTCCGAAAACTTCGCCAGCCAGGCGGTCATGGAGGCCGCCGGAAGCTGTCTGACCAATAAATACGCCGAGGGTTACCCTGGTAAGCGTTATTACGGGGGGTGTGAGATCATCGACAAGATCGAGCAGCTCGCCATCGACCGGCTCAAAGAACTCTTTGGCGCCGAGTACGTCAATGTACAACCCCACTCGGGCGCACAGGCCAACGCCGCCGTTTTTCTGGCTTGCCTGCAACCCGGTGACAAGATCCTGGGTTTCGACCTCGCTCACGGCGGTCACCTCACCCACGGCTCCCCGGTTAACTTTTCCGGCAAAACCTACGAAGCCCACTTCTACGGCGTAGAAAAGGACAGCGGCCTGATCGACATGGATAAGGTGGCCGCAAAAGCCCGGGAGGTCCAACCCAAGATGATCATCTGCGGCGCTTCGGCCTATTCCCGCGATTGGGACTACCAGCGCTTTCGCGAAATCGCCGATGACATTGGCGCCCTGCTCATGGCCGACATCGCCCACCCTGCCGGCCTGATCGCCGCCGGCCTCTTGAAAGATCCGCTGGAATACTGCCACATCGTTACCTCCACTACCCACAAGACGTTGCGTGGCCCGAGGGGAGGAATCATCATGATGGGTAAAAATTTCGATAATCCTTTCGGCAAGAAGACCCGCAAGGGCACGGTCATCAAGATGTCTTCCATCCTGAACAGCGGCGTATTTCCCGGCACCCAGGGCGGTCCGCTCGAACACATCATCGCCGCCAAAGCACAAGCTTTCTGGGAAGGCCTCCAACCGGAATTCAAAACCTACACCCAACAGGTCATTAAGAATGCCCAGGTCATGGCGAATGCCTTCCTCGAAAAAGGCTATAACATCATTTCCGGGGGCACCGACAACCACCTCATGCTGATCGATCTGCGCTCCAAAGAAGTTACCGGCAAGGATGCCGAAAATACCCTGGAACGCGCCGATATTACCGCCAATAAAAATATGGTGCCCTTCGATACCGAAAAACCTTTCGTCACCTCCGGCATCCGCATCGGCGCCGCCGCCATCACGACGCGCGGCCTCAAAGAAGAGGATTGCCTGCAAGTGGTCGATTGGATCGACGGCATCATTAGCGATATTGATAACGAAGAAAAAATCGATGCCACCCGAAAGCAAATCAACGATTTCATGGAGCAGTTCCCGCTCTACGCGGAAGCTGGCGCCATGGCTTAAAAAACTGTACGGGCGGGCCCAGAATAAACCGCATTGTGGGCCTTGCCCCTCCTTCCGGCCATAGTGCCTCGGGCACTAAATGCCTGAGCATTTTCGCGGCTTCTTTCGGCGATAGACTGCGCCAGCGCCCCCGCCCGCCATAGTGCTTGCACGACGGTGGGTCGGTCAGGTAGCTACCGGCTATCTTCGATTCAAGAGTTGCACCCCACTCTTGAATATGCGCCTTGTCTATCGCCGAAATAA
>CAYWHT010000218.1:0-491 GCA_964458135.1 uncultured Saprospiraceae bacterium
AACCGACAGTTATTGATTGCTCATCGCTAAAGGTGGGAACCCTTATTTTAAGATTTTCCGGCAATCTGCCCCCCGTAGCGAGTTCTTCGATCTGCTGAGATGAGGATTTGGCCAAAACGCAAAATTACTTTTTACACAGTACATTGCTTTAGATCGTGTAATTTTTACAACTTCCCGCCGGTGGCAATCGGGAGCAATTCTGAATAACTGGGCCTGCCTGTTTAAAAGTATATTGTATTTATTTTGGTAATAGAAAATATAATGGTGTGGTTTTGTGCTGCGCCAATATTAATTTGATTCATCCGTGCGCCGGTTGGGCGGAAGCATTGCGGATTACATCTTGGGAAATCGTAATTAGCGCCAAATTTTTGACCGTAAAAATAGTACTTAGCCGCCGAATAATTTGATCCTGTCCCGAATTCTTCTTATATTCACAAACTCTGAAGTTGACCTAACCATTAAAGCCTTCCTTTACATTTTCCGCCCAATAC
>CAYWHT010000218.1:501-7019 GCA_964458135.1 uncultured Saprospiraceae bacterium
GTGTTGACGGCGTTCGCAAAAACGTAGTATGGAACAGAGCGAACAAGGGTTGTACGTACCCGAACTGGAAAGGGATGCGTGCGGAACCGGATTAATTGCCAATCTAAACGGAGAAAAAACGCACCAACTGATCGAAGATGCGCTGGAAATGCTCACCAATATGGAGCACCGGGGCGCCTGTGGGTGTGAGCCAAATACGGGTGACGGTGCGGGGGTGCTCATTCAAACCCCCCACGATTTTTTCGTTCAAAAATGCCGGGAACTGGGGTTTGAGCTACCCGAATTCGGCAGCTACGGGGTGGGGATGGTCTTTTTACCGACCGACCGCACCCTGCGTGAGCAATGCCGGGTACTTTTTAACGACTATATCGACGAGCTAGGCTTTGACCTGCTGGGATACCGGATGGCGCCTTCCGATAACGAAATGCTGGGTGAATCGGCCGTCGCCGTGGAGCCGCGCATGGAACAAGTTTTCGTCAAGCCCCAGAGCGACCTAGCGCCGGAGGCGCTCGAGCGCAAGTTGTACGTGTTGCGCAAATTTGCCACTCACAACATCCACAGTACTTTTCCCCAATCATGCGATCAATTCTATTTGACTTCCTTTTCCTACAAAACGGTCATTTACAAGGGGCAGCTGACCACCCACCAATTGCGGCCTTATTTTGCGGATTTGCAGGATGAGCGCTGTTGTTCTGCTATCGCGATGGTGCACTCCCGCTTTTCCACCAACACCATTCCCAAGTGGAAGCTGGCGCAACCCTTTCGATACGTGGCCCACAACGGCGAGATCAACACCATCATGGGCAACCTCAATTGGTGGCGCTCCAAAGAACAGCTATTGGAATCGTCTTATTTTACGGCCGACGAGATCGAAAAGCTTAAACCCATCTGTGGGGAAGCGCTTTCCGATTCCGGCAACTTTGACAATGTGCTGGAATTTTTGGTGATGGCCGGTTTTTCCTTGCCCCACGCTCTGATGATGATGATTCCGGAAGCCTGGCAGCACGATCCGCACATGCCTGACTACAAGCGCGGCTTCTACGAATACCACAAAACCATCATGGAACCCTGGGACGGCCCCGCCTCGGTTTGTTTTACCGATGGGGTGCTGGTGGGCGCCACGCTGGATCGCAATGGATTACGACCTTCCCGTTACTGCCTGACCGAAGAAAATACGCTGATTATCGCCAGTGAAGCCGGCGCCTTGCCGGTGGCGCCGGCCCGCATTGTGCAAAAAGGACGCTTGCAACCCGGGCGCATCCTCATTGCCGATCTGGACCAGCACCGCATCATCGGGGATGAAGAGCTCAAATCTACGATTTGTCAACGCTTGCCCTACCGCGAATGGTTGGACCAGCACCGCTTGGCGGTGGATGATCTGCCGGAGGCGCAATCTCCCGTCAAAGAGCTGGATGAGAAGACCCTGCTGCGGCGCCAAAAGCTATTTGGCTTCACCCGCGAAGACCTCAAATTCATCCTTGCGCCCATGATCAAAGTGGGCAAGGATCCCATCGGCAGCATGGGCGCCGATACGCCATTGGCGGCTCTTTCGCGGCAGGCGCAGCATTTGGCGAATTATTTCAAACAGCTCTTCGCGCAGGTGACCAATCCACCAATCGACCCGATCCGGGAGCGTTCTGTTATGTCGTTGTTCGCCATGTTGGGGGGAGTGGGCAATATCCTGGAATCCAAACCCGAGCGCGCCCGCTACATCCACTTGCCCGGCCCCGTTCTGACCAATAGTCAACTCAGTCGCATTCAGCAGCTGCATCACGAAGATTTCCGGGCGGGCGTCATCGATATGCTTTTTCGCCCCGACGATCAAAAGGGCCGGCTCAAGGCCGCCATCGACCATATCTGCGCCATTGCGGAAGACTATACCCGCAACGGCGCCAACGTGCTCATCCTCTCCGATCGCAAAGCGGATGCTTACCACGCCCCCATACCTTCCCTGCTGGCCGTAGGCGCCGTACACCACCACCTCGTGCGGGAAGGTCTGCGAAGTATGACCTCCATCGTGCTGGAAGCGGGTGATGCGCGCGAAACGCACCACTTCGCCACCCTAATCGGCTACGGCGCCAGTGCCGTCAATCCGTACATGGCTTATTACACCCTGGCCGACCTGCGCAAAAAAGGGCTGATCGAGCCGGAGTACGATCTCGAAGAGCTGTTTACGCGCTACAATACAGCGGTGGGAAAAGGTTTATTGAAGATTATGTCGAAAATCGGCATTTCCACCCTGCAATCCTACCAGGGGGCGCAGATTTTCGAGGCCCTGGGACTCAACCGGGAGGTCGTGGAGCGCTGCTTCACCGGCACGGTATCCCGGATTCAGGGCATCGGCTTTGACGGCATTGCCCGCGAGGTGATCCGGCGACACCGGCTGGCTTTCCCGGCGGAAATTATACCCGACGGCCCCTTGGAGGCCGGAGGTGTTTACCAGTGGAAACAACGGGGAGAAGCTCACTTGCTCAACCCGCAGTCGATTCACCTCCTGCAATACGCTACTCGCAAAAACGAGTATGCCGCCTACCGGAAATACGCCCGGCTGATCAACGATCAAAACGAGCAAGCGCTGACCTTGCGCGGTTTGCTTTCTTTCCGCAAAGGCGAGCCCGTGCCCCTGGAAGAGGTAGAGCCGGTGGAAGCGATCCTGAAGCGCTTCGCCACCGGGGCCATGTCCTTCGGCTCCATCTCCCACGAGGCGCATAGTACGCTGGCCGTTGCTATGAATCGCATCGGCGGCAAGAGCAATAGCGGTGAAGGCGGCGAAGACCCCATTCGTTTTGAGCGCAAAAAAAACGGGGACTGGGAGCGTTCGGCCATCAAGCAGGTCGCCTCCGGTCGCTTTGGCGTTACGAGCTACTACCTAACCAATGCCGATGAGTTGCAGATCAAAATGGCGCAGGGCGCCAAGCCGGGAGAAGGCGGGCAGCTACCCGGCCATAAGGTAGACGAATGGATCGGCCGCGTACGGCACTCCACCCCTGGCGTAGGCCTCATCTCACCGCCGCCCCACCACGATATCTATTCGATCGAAGATCTGGCGCAGTTAATTTTTGATCTCAAAAACGCTAATCGCGAGGCCCGCATCAATGTCAAGCTGGTTTCCAAAGCGGGCGTGGGCATTATTGCCTCCGGAGTGGCTAAGGCCCATGCCGACGCCATTCTCATCTCCGGGCATGACGGTGGCACGGGGGCTTCCCCCCTTACCTCCATCCGGCACGCCGGCCTGCCCTGGGAGCTCGGATTGGCCGAAACCCAGCAAACGCTGATCAAGAACAAGCTGCGCGACCGGGTGGTGCTCCAAACCGACGGTCAGATGCGCACCGGTCGCGACCTGGCCGTCGCCACCCTGCTCGGCGCCGAAGAGTGGGGCGTGGCTACCGCGGCCCTGGTCGTGGAAGGCTGCATCATGATGCGCAAGTGCCATCTGAATACCTGCCCGGTGGGCATCGCCACCCAGGACCCGGAATTGCGCAGGCGCTTCGCCGGAAAACCGGAATACGTGGTCAACTTCTTCACCTTCCTGGCGCAAGATTTGCGGGAAATCATGGCCCAACTGGGCTTTCGCACCGTCAAGGAAATGGTGGGCCGCGTTGATTTGCTGAAGCTCAAAAAAGATATCGCCTACTGGAAATACAAAGGGCTCGACCTACGGCCCTTACTGTATAAAGAACCCGCGGATGAATCCGTCGGCCAATACAAGCAGGTGGAACAAGATCACGGCATCGATGCGGTGCTGGACCGGGAGCTGATCGAGCGGGCCGCACCGGCATTGGAAAAAAGCCGTAAGGTGCGTGGGGAATTTCCGATCCGCAATACCGATCGAGCTACCGGCGCTATGTTGTCCAATGAGGTTTCCAAACGTTACGGCGGCGAAGGGTTGCCCGAGGGAACCGTTCAGTTCCGCTTCCGCGGTTCGGCGGGGCAGAGTTTTGGCGCTTTCGCCGCGGCGGGATTGGCCTTTACGCTGGAAGGCGAAGCCAATGACTATTTCGGCAAAGGGCTTTCCGGAGGGCGTTTGGTTGTCCTTCCCGACCGGGAGGCGCGTTTTGCGCCCAGTGAAAATATCATCATCGGCAACGTGGCCTTCTACGGCGCCACCTCCGGCGAATCTTACATTCGCGGCATGGCCGGAGAGCGCTTCGCCGTACGCAATTCGGGTGTACGGGCCGTCGTGGAGGGCATCGGCGACCACGGCTGCGAATACATGACCGGAGGCCTAATCGTGGTGCTGGGCCCCACCGGAAAAAACTTTGCCGCCGGCATGAGCGGTGGGGTAGCCTACGTGTACGACCCGCAGGAAACCTTCGTAGAGCAGGTCAATAAAGGCATGATCGATCTGGATGCGATGACGGAAGAAGACCTGCAATCGCTTTACGCGATGATAGACGGCCATCTGCAGTACACTGGGAGTGATCTGGCGGAAAAGTTGCTGGCGGACTGGCAAGCGCAGCAGCTTCATTTTCGCAAAGTAATGCCCCGGGATTACAAGAAAGTTCTAGAGCAACGCAAGCGCAAAAAGCAAGCCGACGGAGCCGCTGAACCGGCTTCTACCTAATCCGGGCTAATAAATTGATGAAATGGGCCCATCGCATTCATCCTCTTCACGGAGGTAGAATTGGCTCGGAGAGTTCAATCCTTTTCGAGTCTGTACGTTCCGGCGCCGTAGAGTGAGCGCCCTTTTAATCCAGATTGCTTGGACTAAAAAAATTAAATTATGGCTGACCCTAAAGGATTTCTAAAATATAATCGGGAATTACCCCAATCCCGCAACCCCAAAGAGCGGGTGCGAGATTACAAGGAGATCTACGAAGACTTTCCGCACCAAAAAACCAAAGAGCAGGCCAGCCGCTGCATGGACTGCGGCATACCGTTTTGCCACAGCGGTTGCCCGCTGGGTAACATCATCCCGGAATTTAACGAAGCGGTGCAGGAGGAAGACTGGCTGCGAGCCTACCAGATTTTGAGCGCCACCAACAATTTTCCGGAGTTTACCGGCCGTATTTGTCCGGCGCCCTGCGAAGAGGCCTGTGTGTTGGGCATCAACCAGCCGCCGGTAGCTATTGAGCATATTGAAAAGTCGATCGCGGAGGTAGCTTTCGAACGCGGTTACGTGCGCCCTCAACCGCCGGTAACCCGCACGGGTAAAAAGGTGGCCGTCGTGGGGTCGGGGCCCGCGGGGCTGGCCGCTGCCGCCCAACTCAACCGGGCCGGCCACCTGGTGACGGTTTTTGAACGCAACGATCGTATCGGTGGATTACTCCGCTACGGCATTCCGGATTTTAAACTGGAAAAATGGGTGGTGGAACGCCGCCTTGCCCTTATGGAAGCGGAAGGCATCCGGTTCAAAACTAAAGTCCAGGTGGGTGTTGACAGGGGGGCTGAAGATCTGCTTCGCGACTTCGACGCCCTGCTGTTGTGTACGGGCAGTACCGTTCCGCGGGATCTCCCGTTGCCGGGAAGGGCTGCTGCGGGCGTACATTTCGCGATGGACTTTTTGGAGCAGAATAACCGGAAAGTAGCCGGAGATCCCGCTCCGAAAGCGGGAGTGATTAGTGCAAGGGGCAAGCAGGTGGTCGTCATCGGAGGCGGAGATACCGGAGCCGATTGCGTAGGCAACGCCAACCGCCAGGGCGCCCAATCGGTCACCCAGCTGGAGATTATGCCGATGCCTCCGAAGGAACGCGACCCCCATAGCTGGCCCAATTGGCCCTGGGTATTGCGTACTTCCTCCTCCCACGAGGAAGGCTGCGAGCGCGAGTGGGCCATCACCACCAAGGCGTTTGTCACCGACGATAAAGGGGCGTTGCGCGCCATGCGCATTGCCCGGCTCGAATGGGCCTACAACGAGGCAACCGGCAAATACGATCATTTCGAGGAGGTGGCGGATAGTGAAACTGAAATACCTTGTGACCTGGCCCTCATCGCCGCCGGTTTCCTGCATACCGAACACGAAGGCGCGCTTCGGCAACTCGGTCTGGAGCTCACCGAACGGGGCAACGTACAAGATGACCACTACCAAACCAGTCGGGAAAAAGTGTTCGTAGCGGGCGATGCCCGGCGCGGGCAATCGCTCGTGGTATGGGCTCTTTCGGAAGGGCGCGAAGCCGCGCGCCGGGTCGATGAATATCTCATGGGGCAAACGCAGCTCGAAGGCAAAGCGGCTTCTATGATAATGGAGGGTTGGGAATAAAAATATTTGGCCATATCTTTTAACGCCGCGTGGATTTTTACTAAAATTACCATACGAATGAAAATAAATAGTACCGAGTTATAGCAACAACAAAATTGGATTAGTGAACTATTCGGGGCAACCTCTCTTCTGGAAGGTTGCCTTTTTTTTGACCAAGATGGATAAGCGGAAGGGCCGGGATAAATTATTGGGATGACCTGGATGGAGTATCTGGATGGTTTGGATGAGTTGCTGTTTAACCCGGATGATGCATGGCTTCTCGGTAGATTATAGTCTGACAACTCAGGATTTGTGAAAATATGACGCCGCTATTTTTTCG
>CAYWHT010000219.1:0-7016 GCA_964458135.1 uncultured Saprospiraceae bacterium
ATGTAGGGGTTTTCGGCCTCCCGGGAGGCGTCAAAGATTGGGAAGGCGCCCCGTTCCCGCGCCATATCTACGGAGGAGCGGTAGGCGTTAAGCGCGACGGAGCGGTGCACCTTTTCGGCGAAATCGATCGCTTCGTCACTGCCGTAACGCAGGCCGAGGGCGGCCAGCATATCGCCTTCGGCGGTGATGCCTACGCCGGTGCGGCGGCCTTCGGCGCAAGTCTTGCGTATTTTCGCCCACAGATCGCGCTCTACGCGTTTGATAATTTCCTCTTCCGGATCTTGATCGATCTTTTCGAGAATGCGGTCGACCTTCTCGATCTCCAGATCGATGATGTCATCCATGATGCGTTGGGCCAGGCGAACGTGCTCGGCAAACTTGTCGAAGTTGAAATAAGCCTGGTTGGTGAAAGGATGTTCGACGTAGCTGAACAGGTTGATGGCCAAGAGGCGGCAGCTGTCGTAGGGGCAGAGCGGGATTTCGCCGCAAGGGTTGGTGGAAATCGTGCGGTATCCCAGATCCGCATAGCAATCGGGCACGGCTTCGTCGAGCACGGTATCCCAGAACAATACGCCGGGCTCGGCCGATTTCCAGGCGTTGTGGATAATTTTACGCCATAGCTTGCGCGCGTCAATTTCTTTTGTAAACTCGGGGGTATGCGAATTAATCGGGTATTGCTGCACGTAAGGTTTTCCTTCAATAGCGGCCTGCATGAACGCATGGTCGATACGCACCGAAACGTTGGCGCCGGTTACCTTGCCCTGTTGCAGCTTGGCGTCGATGAAATCTTCGGCATCCGGATGTTTGACGGAGATGGTGAGCATCAGGGCGCCCCGGCGGCCATCCTGGGCCACTTCGCGGGTAGAATTGGAAAAGCGCTCCATAAAAGGCACAATGCCCGTAGAGGTCAGGGCGCTGTTCATCACCGGGCTGCCTTTGGGCCGAATGTGCGACAGGTCGTGCCCCACTCCACCGCGGCGCTTCATGAGTTGAACCTGCTCTTCGTCGGTGCGGATAATGCCGCCGTAAGAGTCGGCTCCATTGCCGATGACGAAACAATTGGATAGCGAACTGACCTGAAAGTTATTGCCGATCCCCGCCATAGGACTACCCTGAGGAACAATGTATTTAAACGCTTTCAATAAATGGTAGATCACCTCTTCCTCGACCGGATTGTCGTATTTTTGTTCGATACGCGCGATTTCGGCCGCCAGGCGATGGTGCATATCATCGGGCGTCTTTTCGTAGATCTTGCCAAAGGAGTCTTTGAGGGCGTATTTGTTTATCCAGACGTTGGCCGCTAATTCGTCACCGTCAAAATACGCCGTGGCGGCCTTTAATACTTCTTTGTAAGGATAAGACTCCCTATCCTTAGGCGACATTCCGGACTGTACTACCGAGGTATCCATGATAATACTGATTTAGATTTAAGAGGATCACCAGATTTAGTCTGCTAAGTCAGGATTTGTGAAAACCTGACCTGGCATACTGCAATGGCTTTATGGAAAATTTATTGAGGCTGATAGTCAACTAAATTAAGCGCTATCCACATTTGGAGCAAAAGTTTATTTCCACACTATGTGGAAAACTCAAGAGTGAAAGACATACTTTATTGATAAACAATTACAAATAGCTTTTAATTCCTTTAAAGTTTTCCACATTTCGATGTGGAAAATATGGGTTTGCGGCATGGGCGAAGCATTCAAATCCGCGTGGATTTAAAAAAAAGACCAGTAATTCCGTTTAAATGATGTTGCATTAACGGATTCTCCGGCCGGGAGAATGTTTAGATAATGCTTTTCGGGAGTCGCTTATTTTTGTACGTATTGAAAAGGGAAGTCTAAATTAGGCCTTCCGGTTGGGGTGCGCAACGGAAACTTTTCCACAAGCTGTGGAAAGCCTTAGAGCTTATTATTTTCCAGCTGCCGGATATTGGCGAGCAAGGTGTTCGATATGGGCGTTTTCTGTCGTTTTTCGTAATCGAAGGCAACCATTACCCCATTGGCGATGGCCACCAATCGCCGGCGCCGTTGGCTAAAGATCTTGCACTCCATGCGGAAGCGGTCTTTTTCGACATCCAGCACCCGGATGCCGATAGTGACGGTATCGGGAAAGGTAAGGGGAAAGAGGTATTTGCAGTCTTGTTTGGCGAGAATAAAGCCCGCCTCGTGGCCGCCCGCCACCACATCGGCGCCGAGGCGACTTACGTATTCTACCCGCGCCGACTCGAACCAGCGCAAGTACACCAGGTTATTGACGTGCTGGGCGGCATCCATTTCTCCCCACTGTACGGGCATTTCGAGCAGTACGGGGAATTCGTTGAGTTCTTTCATCGAGACAGAGTGGTTGATTATACCGGAACCTTTCTATTCCTTCTCCTTCTGGGGCAGCGCTTCCATTGCGCTGTGCGCAGCCCGGTCCTGCAGCACCATTTCCGCGCCTTTTTCCGCGATCATCATGGTGGGGGCGTTGGTATTGCCCCTGGTGATGGTTGGCATCACGGAAGCATCTATTACGCGCAATCCTTGCAGGCCGTGTACGCGCAGGCGGTGATCCACTACGGCCTGTCCGTCCTTGCCCATCTTGCAAGTCCCTACCGGATGGTAAAGCGTTTCGCAGCGTCGGCGCATGTAATCGGCAATCTCGTCATCGGTTTGCAGCTCTCTTTCGGGCAGGTGGTCGCCTTTCCGAAAAGGCTTGAAGGCGGGTTGATCGAGTAAGCGGCGGGTAATGCGGTAGCCCTCGATCATCGTTTGTAGGTCCCGTTCTGCGGTAAAATACCGGGGGTCGATGCGGGGGCGCTCGCGCGGGTCTTTTGAAGCAAGGGTAATTTCCCCCTGGCTTTCAGGGCAGATCAGGGTAGGCCCCAGGCTGTAGCCTGCTACGCCTTGAGGGTTGTCATAACCGTGACGCAGGTAAAAGGCGGGCCCAAAATGGAACTGTAAATCGGGCGCTTCCAGTTCTGGACGCGTGCGCAAAAAGCCGCCGCACTCGGCTACGTTTGAGGTCAGCGGCCCCCTGCGCCGGGTCAAATAACGCCAGAGGTGACCGAGGATGTGCGGCCAGCGTTCCACCGTATCGAAGGTGAAGTTGCGCGTGCAATATTGCGTGATGCCGCCGAGCAAGTGGTCCTGCAAATTCTTGCCAACGCCGCTCAGGTGATGATGCACCTGGAGGCCGTGCTTTTGGAGTTCTTTTTTGGGGCCGATGCCGGATAGCAGCAAAATTTGGGGGCTATTGAAGGCCCCGGCGCTCAGGATGACTTCGGCCCCGGCCCTTGCTTCGTGGGTTTGACCGTGGCGCTCGTACACGACCCCGGTAACGGTGCGCCCCTTCATTTTCAGGCGATGTACGGTAGCTTCCGTTAGCACCTGCAGGTTGGTCCTTTTCCGCAGGGGATGTAAAAAGGCCGTTGCCGCGCTGCACCGGCGCCCCCGGTCTTGGGTAACCTGGTAAAAACCAAACCCCTCCTGTTGTGCGCCGTTAAAATCCTCGTTCAGGGGGAGGCCGGCCTGAGCGGCGGCTTTTAGCAATGTTTCGGACAGGGGATGTTTTTCCCGCAGATCGGATACCACCAATTCGCCGTCGTTGCCGTGGTAGTCATCCTTTTTCAACAGGTTGCGTTCGAAACGCCGAAAATAAGGTAAGACCTCTTCGTACGACCAACCCGGGTTACCGGCTTCGGCCCAACCATCGTAGTCGAGCCGGTGGCCACGAATGTAAATCATGGCGTTGATGCTGCTACTGCCTCCCAGCACTTTCCCGCGCGGCTGAAACATGGGCCGGCTGCCCATTTGCTGCTGGGGTGCGGTATCGTCGCCCCAATCGTAGGCCGTGCGAAACAATTTGGAAAAGGAAAGCGGGACGTGGATATTCGGGTGGCGGTCCCGTTTACCGGCTTCCAGTAACAGGACCTTGCGCGAAGGTTCGGCCGAAAGGCGATTGGCCAGGAGGCAGCCCGCCGATCCGGCGCCGATGATGATGTAATCGTATTGCATCTCGATAGGCATAAATGAAGTTTGAATATAGCAAAAAAGGGAGAGATTAGCTTCCTTTCTGATCTTTAAAGCGATTGCGTCGCAACTGGAAACGCCGCCGGCTGACGGGGTGTTGCAATACCTGGCGCAGGGAAAATAAGTGCATGGCCAGCGCAAAAGGCATAATAAAGGCGGGGATCCAGACGAAAGGAAATTCGGCGATAAAGGTATTGGGCGGATCGTTCATAAACACCCGGTAGGGGGAGGGTGTGGAGAGGGTGCCGAGAAATACCACATTGGCCAGCAGGGCAATGCCGAACACATTCCAAAGGATGGCTTCGAAACGCTGGAAGCGACGCACGGCAAAAAAGACGTATCCCGCCATCGGAGCGGTAAGCCCGACAATAATGTCGTAATTCAGCCATTCGAAGGTAAGCTGTTGCGGCACGTATCCTCCCCGGTATCCCATCCAGAAAAAAAGCTCGGTAATTAGTCGGAAGGATTGGATATAGATCAACCATCCCATGGGAATGACGCGCAACAATTTACCTACGCTGCGGGAAAATGCCAGCACGATGGCCACCGCCGTGGGCGGCGCCAGGGCCCAGTAAATTTTTGGGGGAAAGTTCGAATAGTCGCGAAAATAACCTGAAAAAGCCAGCAGCGCGGTGATGGCCAACCAGATCAACAAGCCGGCCATGACGAAGCCGACGAAGGTTCGCTGACGCATAATCCCGGCCCCCAATTGGGCAAGCGCCCGGGTCAAACCGTAAAGCAGGGCGCTGATCAGACCGAACGTAAGCAATACGATGATGAGCTGGCCGATCAGGTAAGATGAAGATATCATGCAGGCATTGGCTTTCCGATGTAGAGCCTTGAATATAGCATAAATTGTTTAAACGGGCTCAGCATCGGGAAAGCCATTAAGCGATGAGCAATCAATAACGGTCGGTTTTCTAGGAGCGCTTTTTCCTTTATCCGGCCTTAAAGAACCGCCGCCCTTAGCGCTGCTAAGGGCGGGAACTGGCTAAAGAAAAAATCGCTAGCCTATCTAAATTAATTGCTCATCGCTAAGCGGCCTGCTCCACTTCTCGTTGGAGGAAGTTGCGGATTTCCGTGGCCAGTGAGGCGCAGTCGATTTGCTCCCAGGCGTGGCCGCAATCGCGCAACAGGGTGAACTTGCCGTGGGGCAGTGCGTCGGAAGCGTTGATCGTCTCTTCCATGGAAACCGACGCGTCCCGTTCGCCGACGCTTAACATCACGGGATGCAGGATGTAGTTGAGTACGGCGGGGGTGAGCAAGGGGCGACACCCCAGGTCGTACATCATCTCCCCTTGCGCCAGTAGCAGCTCTTTCCAGTCATTGGGAGCGTGGCGCTCGCACAGGGCTGCGACGAATTGGGGCGCCTGCTCCTCCAGTTGGGTGGGTTCCAGCTTTTTCGCCTCGAGGGCGGCGTTTTCCGGCGTCCAGTCGAACTTCGTTCCCAGGGTGTAAATGCAATTGACCCGCTCGGGCTGCATGCTGGCCAGGGCCAGCGCCACGTATCCGCCCATGCCGTAGCCGAAAATATGAACGCGTTCCAGCCCGTGTTCGTCCATGAAGGCCAATACTTCGCCTACGAATGCTACCGTTCCGTATACTTCGCCGAAGGGCCGGCCGCCGTGACCGGAAAAATTCATGCAGTAAACCTCAAAACCGGGTTGCAGAGCTTTTACCAGCGGCGCCATTTGTTCTTTGCTGCCCAATGCGTCATGCAATAACAACAGCGGTTCCATAAGCCTTGGTTTTGGTCCCAAAGAAAGGGAATGAATAAATGCATGGTTTTAGTTTGGCTGGTAGGGCGCGCTTTTTTGCCGGGATCATCGACCCCTCGAGCTGTTCCGGGCCGTGATGCCTCGAAAGCAGGGAGGATTATTCAGTAAGGACTGTTAACGCCCTGGATCGAGCGCGTTTTTTATTAGTTCATCACTAATATATGGTTTTTTTTGCATAATTCCTATCCCACTTTGTCACGTTTAGGCTTAAAGGGCTCGCAAAAAATCATATTTTTGCGAATACCTGGTTAGTTTTTCTGGCTTAAAGTCTTTATTTTACTGTACGGAAGGAATCCGGGTGAAAACCAAGTTCAAGACGATGGGAATTGTCATTTCACTACTTAATCATAAAGGCGGTGTGGGTAAAACCACGAGCGCCATTAATATCGGCGCCGGGCTTGTAGAATTAGATAAAAAGGTTTTGTTGGTTGATCTGGACCCCCAAGCCAATTTAACCCTGGCCCTGGGCGTTCCTCGCCATCCGGTCACCATCTACGAGTCGATCCGTGGCGAATCGGCCCTGGTGCCTTACAACGTTAAGGAAGGCCTGGATATCGTTATTTCGACCCTGGATTTATCGGGCGCGGAAATGGAGTTGATCAATGAGGCCGGCAGGGAGTTTATTCTGCGGGAATTATTTGCGCCCTTGCGCGATCAGTATGACTACATCATCATTGATTGCCCGCCTTCTTTAGGGCTTTTGACCCTCAACGCCCTGACGAGCAGCGACTTGGTTTACATCCCCCTGCAAACCGAATTTCTGGCGATGCAAGGATTAGCCAAAATCAAACAGATATTTTCCAAAGTACGCTTGCGCCTCAATAAGAAATTGGAAATCGGGGGGGTCATCGCCACTATGTACGATAGCCGGAAGGTGCTCAACCGCGATGTGGTGGAGACCATCAAAAAATACTTTGGCGAGACGGTTTTTAACACCCTGATTCGCGATAACGTCGCCTTGGCCGAAGCGCCGGCCCAACGCAAGGATATTTTCGCCTACAGCCCCAATAGCACCGGCGCCGTTGATTACCTGGAATTATGCAAGGAAATACTGGAACGCACCGAAAAAGCCGCCGCGGGCGTATGAATATTGAGAACCACTTCAGGTAGCTATCCCTGCCGGAACGAGCTACCCGCATAAAAGATCAAGTATATCGTGAGTAAGAAAAATTTCACCGATGGGTTGGAAAGCCTGCTGACGGAAGCCCCGGAGCAGGACCGCTTC
>CAYWHT010000220.1:0-379 GCA_964458135.1 uncultured Saprospiraceae bacterium
CATAAATTTGGGGTTGGCAGCCCATGAAACGATCCCTTCACTTAGGAGGGCTCAGTCTTCATCTTCCGCATCGTCCTCAATAATTTCATCCTCGCTTGCTTCGTATTGCTTTTTCACCAGGGCATTGGCGTGCATTTCGGCATAATCTTTCCGGTTGCGAACCACGTCAATGGCGGTGAAGAGCGCCTGCTGGAAGGAGGCGGGGTCCGCGGCGTTCTTGCCCGCGATATCGTAGGCTGTGCCGTGGTCGGGGGAGGTGCGCACGAAAGGCAAACCGGCCGTGTAGTTGACGCCCTTACCAAAGGAGAGGGCCTTGAAGGGCGCCAGGCCTTGATCGTGATACATGGCCAGAATGCCGTCGTACTTGGCGTAGGCGCGG
>CAYWHT010000220.1:389-6996 GCA_964458135.1 uncultured Saprospiraceae bacterium
AAGAATCCATCGGTGGGGAAGGGGCCCATTACCAGCATGCCTTTCTTTTTCATTTCCACCACGGCCGGCCGGATGATCAGGTCTTCTTCATCGCCCAGAACCCCTCCATCGCCGGCGTGAGGATTGAGCCCGAGCACGGCGATCGTGGGCCGCTCGATGGCAAAATCTTTGCGCAACGCGTCATTGAGGATTTCCAGTTTGCGCAGGATCGCCGCCTTGCTGATGGCTTCGGCCACTTCCCGGATCGGGAGGTGGTTCGTCACCAGGCCGATGCGCAGATCGTCGTTAACCATTAGCATCAGGCTTTCGGATACGCCCATTTCCCGGGTAAGGTATTCCGTATGGCCGGGAAAGGGAAAATTGGTCATCTGCATGGCGTGTTTGTTGATGGGCGCCGTCACCAAGCCGTCGATGAAACCCGCCAAAAGCTCCCGCGTGGCGGCTTCAAGGGAAAGAACCGCGTAATGCCCACCCAGCTCACTAGGCTTACCCAGGGAGATGTTGACGTTCTCCTGCCAACAGTTGACGATATTGATTTTATCCGTATGCAGCTTCTCCGCACTGCGCTTCTGCTTTATCCGACATTCTCCCCCTACGATGTTTTTGTGCTAGTACATGACCTTGGAATATACGTAAACCACCGGGATGCATAGCTCCGTTATATTTTTGTGCTGTAGCGTTTTCAGAATAACTTCCAGCCCAATTCCGTTAATGTCTCCAATGCTAATCCCTATCTTAGGCTTGTCCATTCCTGCAAATTTTATGCTCTTTTAATAAAACACGACAAGATCAAAGTCAAAATCGTATAATTCTTGTTTAGCGGAAAAACTCAAATTTAATTAAATTATTTTGGTCGAAATCAATGATTAAAAGGTGCGGAATCGGTCGAATCCCCTCCACTAACCGATTGCCCCTACCGTAAAAAGCAATACAAAAACCACCGCCTTGAAAGCAAAAAAGTCCTACGGCCAACATTTTCTGAACAGCGAACGTATTGCTCGCCGGATAGCCGGTAGCTTGCGCCCGGACGGGCGGTATGACCAGGTTCTGGAAGTCGGGCCGGGACGGGGCATGCTCACGCGCTGCCTGCTCGATCAAGCTTACCAACTCAGCGCGGTGGAAGCTGATGAGGACATGGTAAACTACCTGCAAGCGCACTTTCCGACCTTAAAAGACCGCATCGTTGCGGGCGACTTTCTGAAGATGTCGCTTCCCGATTTGATGCAACACCGGCCTTTCGGCCTCATTGGCAACTTTCCATACAATATTTCGACGCAGATCCTCTTCAAAATGCTAGACCACCGGGAACTGATTCCCCAAATGGTGGGGATGTTCCAAAAAGAGGTCGCCGGGCGGGTTGTAGCCGGTCCCGGCTCCAAGATTTACGGCATCACCAGCGTTCTGATCCAGGCATTCTACCGGGCCGAATGCCTCTTCACCGTCGAAAAGCACAAATTCAATCCGCCTCCTAAGGTCCAATCGGCCGTCATCCGGCTTACCCGCCTCCCCGAGCCCCGCATACACTGTGACGAAGCCCTGTTCCGCAAGATCGTCAAACAAACCTTCGGGCAACGACGCAAAATGCTTCGCAAGACCCTCAAACCGCTGATCACCGATCCAGCCGTATTGGAAAATGACCTGCTCAGCCGCCGTCCGGAGCAGTTGAGTGTGGAGGAATTTGAGGTGGTGGTTGGGATGGTGGCGGGTGAACGGTGACGGAGAATGGTGGGAATCAACAAATCCACCCCTCACCTACAGCTATTCTCCATCAACCGCCTGTAAAATTGGATCGCCTGCCGGTAATTACCCACCGCAATCCGTTCGTTCCGCCCATGGATGCGCGTGAGATCGGAACGCTCCAGAACGAGCGGCAGGAAGCGATAAACCTGGTCAGTCAGGGCGGTATAGTGGCGGGCATCGGTAGTGGCGACGACCAGGGAGGGCGCCACTACGGCCTCGGGGAATATCTCTTGCACGGTTTTCTGGATAACCTGAAAACCGAAGGCTTCGGCACCGGATACGGGGGAAGGATTGGAAGCCATTCCGGGATTGTCTACTTCGACCCGGAGGCGGTCGTCGTCGATAGTTTGCCGCACGTATTTGAGGGTGGATTCCACGGTTTCACCGGGCAGGATCCGGAAATTGATCTTGGCGTGGGCCGTGGTGGGGAGCACATTATCCTTGACACCGGCCCGCAAGATGGTGGGCGCGGTGGTGGTGCGAACCATGGCGTTAGAGGCGGGCTCGTCGGTGAGCACCCGCATTAGGAGATCCTCGGTCATCCACAAGTTAGCGAAGAGCGTTTTGTACAGGGGGCTCATCTCGGGGCCTGCGTGACGGAACAGGCTTTTGGCTGCACCGTCGATCCGGGCGGGGAAGGGGTTCTCCTGCAGCCGGGTGATGGCGGCGCTGAGCACCCCCACTGCGGTTTCCCCCGGCGGCATGGAGGAATGACCACCTTCCTGCAAGCTGGTCGTAAGGGAAAGGGTGACGTAGCCCTTTTCGGCAATGCCGATCATGGCGAGCGGACGGTCCAGGCCCCGCATCGCATCCCGGATGATGAGCGCCCCTTCATCCAGCACGTAATCCAGTTGGACATCCCTTGCGGAAAGGTGCTCTACGATGGCTTTCGCCCCGTTGAGGCCACCGGTTTCTTCATCGTGCCCAAAGGCCAGGTAGATAGTTCGCTCGGGAATGAAATCCTCCGCCAGCAACTGTTCCGTCGCCTCCAATAACCCCAGACAGGCTACTTTGTCATCCATCGTGCCGCGGCCCCAGACGAAATCGTCGGCTATGGCGCCGGAAAAAGGTGGGTGCCGCCAATCCGAGCTATCGCCGGGCGGTACTACGTCGAGGTGCCCCATCAAGAGGATAGGGGAGCGTTTAGCGTTGCGCCCCCGCCATTTGTAAAGACGACTAAACTCCTGGATGAGGGAGAGCTCCAGCTGGGAGTCCACCCGGGGATAGGTCTGACGCAGGAAAGTATCCAGCCGCCGGAAAGCCGAGGAGTCAATAGCCCCGTTGGCGTTAGCGACGGTGGGGAACTGCACGGCGCCCGCCAACCTTCTTTCGGCGCCGGCGGGAGCGGCCGGCGGCTCGTAGGCTTCCACCGGAATCTGCCGGGAAGAAAAGGAAAGGGTGTTAACAGTCATTACCCCCGCCAGGGCAATGATGGCGAGGATTAGGAGCCGGGCTACTAAACGGAAGAAGCGTCTCATCATCAATTCGGCTTTATTGTGGGGCTTGGCGGTGGAGTTCAAAATAACCGTCTACGATCATTTTGGTGGCGAGGCCGTCCTGAAGCATAAATTCCGTTGAATTTTGATCTTTGAAATCGAAAAACCCGCCATTCCGCAGAGCTCTTAGTTTAAAGGTGTCCCTTTCTTCTTCCTGCGTTTGAATGGCTAACAACTGCTCGCCGTCGATAGTAATTTCCACTTGAAGGTTGGGGCCGGCGGTGTAGACGCCCAATAGGGGCTCCAACTCTTCGGCGGAAGCTTGTCGTACTTCCAGCGTGTCGGTTTGGTAGACGCCTCCCCAGTTGTAAGTCTTATCCAGACTGTTGAGAACTTCCCGGGCCAGTTGGTAACCCCGGTCGCCATTGGTCATGATTACCGCTCCCGCCCCTCCTTGTTTGGCAAAGGCGACGAGTTGACACTTGAAACCATAATTGGAACCCCCGTGGGAAAAAATCAAGGAATCACCATTTCCCTGAAGGCTGGGCCCCAATCCCCACTCATTGAGGTGCGGAGTAAGGATTTTCCTGGCGGTTTCCGACCCAATAAACTGTTTGTCGTTCCCGCTATAAGCCTTTTGGAGCGCGATGGCCCAGCGGGCCAGATCGGAAGGGGTAGTCCAGAGCCCCGCCGCCGCCTTCTCGGGATAGGCGCGCCAACGGTCCGCTCCCCGCTCACCCTCCGACATGTGGGCTAAGGCTGCTTGGGGAGCGAAAGTATTGGGCAGTGGTTGCTCATAAGTACTGTGAACCATGCCGGCAGGCTCCAGCACCAGCCGCTGCATCAATTTTTCAAAAGGGAAACCGCTTTTTTGTTCGGCTAAGAGTTGGGCTACCGTATAACCACCGCCGGAATAACGCCATTGGGTTCCTGGGACCAGGTCGGGTAATACTTCGTCCGTATTGCCGTCACCGGAAAGGACTTCGCGGGTGGACGGAAGGAAATCCTCCGGGGCGTAGCCCGGAAATCCGTGCACAGTGAGGCCCGCGGAATGTGTCAATAGCCGTCGGAGGGTTACGGCGCTGTCCTGTGTGAATAGATTATCGGGTACCTGCCAATCGGGTAGGTACTGATTGACGGGCGCATCCAGATCCAGGGTTCCCTCTTCGACCATCTTCAAAATAGCGGAGGCGGCTACAGGCTTAGAAATGGATGCCGCCTGGAAGAGGGTGGCGGTATCTACCGGAGCGTCTTTATTAACCTCCCGGTTTCCGAAACCCTTGGCCCACTGGATGGCGCCGTTTTCGAAATAAACGATGCTAACTCCGGGCACCCGGTAATGTTCCATCCGGGTCTTGAGGGTAGCCGGCGCCGGTGAGTTGTCGGAGGGCACGTGAGTAGGAAGTAATTGACTGAGGGCCTCTTGAAGTCGCGCATCGATAGCCTCTTCCGCTTGCTGATTAGCGGGATTGCAACGGATGGCCGCGAGGGAAATCAGCACCAAAAAAACGAGCCGGGTAATCATGACAGGAACTTTTATGAATTGAGTAGTTCTTTAACCTTTGCCGCAATAGCTTTCCCATCGGCCTTGCCGGCCAAACGCTGATTGGCGAGGCCCATAACTTTTCCCATGTCCTTCATTGAAGATGCGCCGGTTTCTTCCACAATTTTTTGCAGTTCGGCGGTCAGCGCTTCCCCGCTCAGTTGCTCGGGCAGGTAACGCTCGATAACTTCAATTTCTTCGCGCTCGGTCTGGGCCAGCTCGTCGCGCCCTTCCTTTTCGTAAATTTCCAGGGAGTCTTTACGCTGCTTGATGAGTTTTTGGAGCATCTTGATTTCCGCCGCTTCGTCGAGCTCTCCACCCTCCCCGCTGGTTTTGAATTGGAGAATGGCGTTTTTGATGGCGCGAATGCCCCTGACGGCCGCCTTGTCTTTTTCTTTCATGGCCGTTTTTAAGTCCTGCATGACTTTGGATTCTAAGCTCATAGGTTGTTGTTGTTGAGTTGTTGAGTTGTTGGGCTTCCGTAGAAGTTTTCCGGCTAACGGCGCCCTGCCCTTCTCCTTTTTAAGCCAAACCGACCCTATACGCCTAATCTACGTCGCCCGTCACCAAAATAACAAACTCCACCCGCCGATTCTTTTGCCTTCCCTGTTCCGTATCATTGGGAGCAATGGGTTGGCGGCTGCCGTACCCTTGATACTGCAGGCGATCCGGATCCACCCCCTGATTTCGGAGATAATTGACCACCGCCCGGGCCCGGCGGATGGATAGGTCGAGATTATAAGCATCGTCGCCGCGGCTATCGGTATGGCCGTTAATTTGAATGGTCATATTGGGGTATCGGTTCAGCATGCGCACCAGCTTATTGAGCTCCTCGTAAGAATCTGGCAACAGGCGGTCTTTGTCGGTTTCGAAGAAGATGTTGCGCAGGCGCACGATCTTACCCGTTTCTATTTTCAATTTGGATAGATCTTCCGTACTGACTTTCGGTTGCGCCAATTCCAGCAGCTCCAGTTCGTCGAAATAATAGTAAGCAAAGGGAAAGGGATCGTCTTCAACGGCTTGGCTTTGGGTGAGGCTGTCGCCGGCAAAGTTGCCGAGCAGGAGGTATTCGTAGGGCGCGTCGGCTTCGAAGGTACGCTCGATGGCGGTCCAGTCGTTGGCGGTGAGGACCCGATCAACCGTCATTTGGGGCTGCCGTTCGATGGGTACGTCGCCGGATAGCCGGATCGGTTGGGTGGCAAACAGGGCGCCGATCCGGTCGATGGCCAACGAACGGGGCAAGCGCGCCAGCCAGAACCTCAGGCGGTAGGTACTTCCCGCCCGTAATGGCTCGCGTAGCTTTACCTGAATGTATTCGCGGCAGTGGGGCTTACCGTCTTGACAACCGAATAAAGTGAGGCCAACTATGGAATTCCCTCCCTTGGGCGATTGGTCGCCAAACCCTTTTTCGGCCCAGCTTTGAGGTACTTCCACCAGGGGGCCATAGGCGTCTGGAGAAGCAGCCGTCGGTGAAGACCAAGCCTCCAGAACATCCGTAAAGTGCGCCCCCTCGTAAAACCATCCTACCGGGGGAAGGTCAATGGCTTCGAAACCAGGGTTGGGAACGAGGTTTTCGGCAGTCTGACCCCCAACCCCAAACGGCCAGCTCATTAGAAGCACTAACCAGTAAATCCTCTCCATGCTGGGATCATTTTTAGTTTGCACCTTGCTCAATGCTGCGGGAACTAAATACCTGACTGTTTTCGCGGCTTCTTTCGGCGATAGACTGCGCCAGCGCTCTCCGCCCGCCATAGTGCTTGCACGACGGCGGGTCGGTCAGGTAGCTATGGCTATCTTTGATTCAAGAGCACTCTTGAATATGCGCCTTGTCTATTGCCAAAATATAGTCTGACAACCCAAAATTTGTGAATTCTGACTTGCTCTTTTT
>CAYWHT010000221.1:0-6984 GCA_964458135.1 uncultured Saprospiraceae bacterium
AGGACGGCCAGGAATGGCGCCGCGTAATAGATCAATTCATGCATCATCCGGGTTAAAGCTCTGAACCATCATTAACACAAAACTCAACGAACAGCATGCTCCAGCAATACAACCCAAACAACGATCGCATTCTCGTGCATATCGACGGCGAATTGCACCCCCGCGAAGAAGCCAAAGTATCGGTTTTCGACAGCGTTGTGCAGGGTGGCGATGCCGTGTGGGAGGGCTTGCGCGTGTACGGCGGGCGCATCTTCTGCCTGGACCGCCACCTGGAAAGGTTACAGCACTCGGCCCACGCGCTCGACTTTCGGGAAGTACCCAGTAAAGAGTTCATCCGAAATGCTCTGTTCGAGACCCTGGAAGCCAATGGCATGCGCGATGGGGTGCACATCCGCCTGACCCTGACCCGGGGGCGTAAGATCACTTCCGGCATGGACCCCCGGCTCAACCAACACGGTCCAACTTTGATCATCCTGCCCGAGTGGAAGCCTCCGGTTTATCCCACCTCCATCAACCTGATCACCTCCTCGGTGCGGCGCAACAGTCCAATGTCACTTGACTCCAAGATCCACCACAATAATCTCCTCAACAACATTCTGGCCAAAATAGAAGCCAACTACGCCGGCGCCGATGCCGGCATCTTGCTCGATGCCGACGGTTTTGTTTCCGAGGCCAATGGGGTCAACCTTTTCTGTATCCACCGGGATACGGTTTACACCCCGCATGCCGACTACTGCCTGCCCGGGATTACGCGCGGGCTCGTCCTGGAGCTCTGCCGGGAGCACCGGATCCCGATTATTGAGAAGCGACTATCCCTGACGGAGTTTTATACCGCAGACCAGGTATTTACCTCCGGCACCATGGGCGAATTAACACGCGTAGCATCCATTGACGGCCGAAAGGTGTGCAACCGGAACGAAGTCCGGCTGTTTGAACAATTAGAGACTTATTTCCGGGAAATGACCCGGATGAGTGGGGTGGCTTTACCGTTTTGACGTGGTTGTGCGGCTGTGGAGTGGAGAGCCTCAGAAAATGGACAGTGAATTTATAGTCCGCCAACCCAAAACGAACCTCCACCGCACATCGCCACACCGCCAAATACATAGTTCAATGACATCTTTCACCGATCAAATGCAGCGCACCATAGAACTATCCCATCCGCCCCGGCGCATCGTATCCTTGGTGCCTTCGCAAACGGAATTGCTGGCCGCATTGGGGCTGGAAGTCCGGGTGGTGGGGATCACCAAATTCTGCATCCACCCCGAGCGGTGGTTCCGCACGAAGACGCGGGTGGGGGGAACGAAGAACTTGAAGTTGGAAAAAATCCGGGAGTTGGAACCGGATTTGATCATCGGCAACAAGGAAGAAAATACGAAAACCCAAATCGAGGAGCTCAGCAAACACTTTCCGGTCTGGATGAGCGATGTAGGCCATTTAGCTTCCGCCCTGGACATGATCCGGCGCGTTGGGGCCATCACCGGAACGGAATCGGCCGCCATAAAATTAACCGAAGACATAGCACGGAATTTTTCCGGCCTGGATAGCTCAGCACCGAACGAAGCGGCTCCAACCGTTGCCTATTTTATTTGGAACAAACCGCTGATGGTAGCTGCGGGCAACACCTTCATCGACGCCATGATCAAGCGATTGGGATGGCGCAACGCTTTTGAGGGCTGGACCCGATACCCGCAAATCACCCTGGACGAACTCCAGGAGGTAGCCCCAGACTACCTGCTGTTTTCCAGCGAGCCTTTTCCCTTCCGGGAAAAACATTTGACGGAATTTCGGCAACGCTTTTCGCATTCCGTCGTAATGCTTGTAGATGGGGAGTATTTTTCGTGGTACGGCAGTCGCTTGTTGGATGCTCCCCGGTATTTCGCGGAGTTGCGCGATCAATTGCGGTTGGCTCCCGGCGGGAAGTAGCCCGTGGGGCTTCCTTTTCCTGCGGCTATTTGACACTTTCGGCCAACGGTTGGCCGAAAGCAGATTAAAGTTGTATTTTTAAAGCGATTTTCCCTCCTGCAGATTTCGTTTTTGCAACCGCCACCCCCAAGTGAATGATAATTACATGACCGTTAATCACCACTCAAATGCCCGTGATGAAAACGAATCGTCTGAAGTACGCGCTCTTAATTAGTTTATTATGGTGCTGCAAGCTGCTCTGCGGACAAAGCCCGATTAAGGGCGAATTGCTCGTACAGCTTAAGCCGGATGCCAAGATAGAAAAGTGGTTAAGCGGGCAAAATATTACCGCCCGCAGCCAACGCGACCTGCAACTGGTCCGCACGCTCGTTCCCGGCGCCAATGTTCACTTAGTACGCTACGACACCAGCCGGTTTAACGGATCGGACTTGTTGATGAACTTTCAAAGACAAGCATCGGTGCTGGCCGCCCAGTACAATTATGAAGTTGAATTTCGCGCCACGCCGGACGATCCCGAGTACGCCCGGCAGTGGGGATTGGAGCGAATTCAAGCCCCGGCGGTATGGGAGTACAGCACGGGAGGTGTTACGGCGCAGGGGGATAGTATCGTCATCGCCATCCTCGACAGTGGCTTCGATCCAAGCCACGAAGACCTACGCGAAAACCTTTGGCGCAACCGGGATGAGATTCCTAACGACGGCATCGACAACGACAACAACGGGTATACCGATGATTACCACGGCTGGAATTTTCTGGACGACGATGCGAACTTTCCGGTCGACCGCCACGGCCAATCCGTAGCGGGCATCGCCGGTGCGCGGGGCAACAACCAACAGGGCGTTAGTGGGGTCAATTGGGAAACCCAACTCATGCTGCTGGCCATCCGCTCCGTTGATGAAATCATAGAGGCCTACGAGTACGTCGTCGAGCAACGACGCCGGTACAATACCTCTAACGGAGCGGAAGGCGCTTTCGTCGTAGTAACCAATGCCTCCTTCGGCCAGAGTGATATTTTCTGCGCCGACCAGCCCGTGTGGGGCGCCATGTACGACCGGTTGGGAGAAGTGGGCGTGCTCACCGCCGCGGGCACGGCCAACCAGGCTTTTGATGTCGATGAATTTGGTGACATGCCGACCACCTGTGAAAGCGAGTTTCTGATGACCGTACTCAACATCACGGATCGCGACCGCCGGCACCGCAGCTCCGCCTTCGGAGAAAAATCCATCGATATGGGCGCGCCCGGCGAAGGATCCTATACCACCCAGCCCTTTGACTCTTACGGTTCCTTTAACGATAACTCCGCCGCCGCTCCCCACCTGACCGGTAGCATTGCCCTTCTTTACAGCTTGCCTTGCGAAGACCTCGCCGAGTCCGCCCTTACGCAACCTGCTCAAACCGCCATCGTCCTGCGTAACGCCCTCTTGCAAGGGGTAGACCCCATCGACAATCTCGCAGGGGAAACGGCAACCGGCGGGCGACTGAACGTCTTCAACAGTATGGAACTATTACAAGCCTCCTGCGACAACCAGAACGCCGCCGCCAACCTTTCGCTCATCAACCTCTACCCCAACCCCGCCCGCTCTACGCTCAACATCATCTACCAAGCACCAGAATTCGCCGAACAACAACTCCGCGTGTTCAACGCCCTTGGGCAGTTGATTTACGAGCAACGGCTCGTGCCATCACGCTTTGGTGAAAAAACAGAACAGCTCCCTTTGGAAGGCTGGCAACCCGGTTTTTACGTCCTGGAAATTAGTGGCCAGGCCGGAGAGGTGGTGCGGAAATTTGTGATCGGAGAGTGAGATTATAGCCTGTCAATCCAAAATCTGCGAATCCTGACTTGGCAGGCTACAGGCCGAATGCCTAATGAAAATCTCCAATCTTCACCCCCAAAAAATAAGTGCGCGGCCGCGCCGGACCGTATACATAATCCGAATCACGCCTGGGGCCCGTATCAAAATCATCCTGGTAAGCGTTAAAGGCGTTTTGCACACCCCCACTCAACTCCAAGTGGAACCGTTCCCGGATATCGATATGATGGCTCAGCTTGAAATTAACATCCACAAAGGGATCACTTTCCACCAGATCCAGCAACCCGGATGGGCCCACCACCCGGGGCACCGTCATGGCGCCGGTATAGGCTCCGGTTACGTCTATCTTCCAGTGATCGCTAGCCTGCCAATTCGCCGCCAGGTAACCGTATAGATTGGGATTGCGCACAAACTCATCCGTGACGACGGTAGATTCCAATTCATTGCCCGGCTCGGGTTCGAACAACACCTGGTCTTCCTCGTAAACCGACCGCTGGAGCGTACCTCCCAATTGGAACTGCAAATCGGCGCTGGGCGAAACGCCCAATTCAAAATTCGATCCCGCCACGGAGGCCCCGGCGCCGTTGCGCACTTCCTCCAGGATGGAGCCGTTGGGCAGGACCGAACCGGTGCTGACGATGATAAAGGGATCTTTTAAATCGGTATAAAAGCCTTCCACCAGAATATTAGTCTGGATTATTCCAAATACCCGGTTATAACTCAGTGAGGCCGTATAAGCCTCGGAGAGTTCTTTATCCAGCCCGTCGGCGAGAATGACAAATTGGGGCTCACCACCGACCGAGGAGATGTGCAGGTCTTCGTTGAAGGCTTGAGGCGCCCGGAAGCCCCGGGCGTAACCGCCCCGCAGCTGCAGGTTGTCCATCAGATCGTACATCAGAGTGATGCGGGGGCTAAAGACTCCGATGCCGACCTCGGCCGAGCGCTGCACGTTGCCGATTTCGTAGCGACCATCCACCGTCGTGTAATCGTAGCGACCGCCGATGAGGGCTTTAAAGCGTTCGCAAGGTTTCCACTCGTACTGGCCGAAGAAGCCGATGGTGTTAACCTGCTGATCCACCAGCCGGTTATAACCCGGTATATCGTCGGCCACATCGCTAAACTGGTTTTCCAATCCCAGAACGAGTACGTCCCGGGAACTAAAGGTGTGCGAGTATTGCACACCGCCAACTATCGCCAGATCTTCCGTATTGCCGTAAGCGTTGATGGCCAGCGTACTATCTTCAGCAGTGCGCCCGCCGCCCAGACCGCCGTAATAGCTGTCGCGTTGGGTGCGTTGGCCCGATACATAGGCAGAGAATTTATTGCGGCGGTCCTTGCTAAATTGCTCGTAGGTCACCCCACCGATGAGGGTGTTGTGGTCCAATTCTTCGGTGATATCCGTAAAATGGGGCGCCAGATCGAGGCGATCGCCCCCCCGGCGGTATTCCTTGATGGCGTTAAAATCCAGGGTAATTTTACTGTACTTGCCGGGGCGGAGGAAGGCTTTGGCGCCAAAGGTGTTGTTTTCCAGGCGGGTGATTTCGGTGAAGCCGTCGCCGTTGGCGTCAAAGCCGCCGCGGTTACGGAACATGCCGTGAACGGTAAGCCCGCTAGTCAGATCGTCATTAACCAGAGAAGCATTAAAGTTGACGCTGTTATCGGGCGTAGCCCCATCAATTTGGGCAAAGTTGGTGCTAACCTGCCAGCTATTGTCGATGGGATCCTGAGTGATGATGTTCACCGTTCCGGCGATCGCGTTGGAGCCATAGAGCGCGGATCCGCCGCCACGCACCACTTCTACCCGCTTGATGATGCTGGTGGGGATCTGGTCGAGGCCGTAAACGCTGTTCAGCGCACTGAACACCGGCCGGCTATTGACCAAGATTTGCGTGTAGCCGCCCTGCAGCCCGTTGAGGCGTACCTGGGTGAAGCCGCAGTTCTGGCAGTTGGTTTCTACCCTCACCCCCGGTGTAAAGTTCAGGGTTTCCGACAACGCCATGGATTGAGTAGCGTTAAAAAGTTTTTCGTCGGTGACGTTGACGATGATAGGAGCTTCCTTGCGATCCAATTCGTAGCGGGTGGCGCTGACAACCACCTGCTCCAGATTGAGCCAGTCGGCCTTTAGCTCCACCTCCCGCGTGGTCGTGCCACCCGACTGGATTTCTACCGTTTCGGTAAAGGTTTTATACCCCAGCCTTTGGATATGAAGGGTATAGCTTCCCGCCGGAATATCCTCCAGACGATATTTTCCTTCTACATCGGTCGTGGTCCCTTTCACCAGGGTATCGGCCTCCAGCCGGACGGTAGCCAACTCCAATGCTTTGTTATTGGTGGTTACTTTTCCCGCCAGGATGCCGGTTTGAGCATACCCGTACATAAGTAGAAAAAGTAAAATTAGTAGCAGCAGTCCTTTTTTCATTACTTCAATTAATTTTTTTAACTATCTTAAACACTCAATTTGCTTTACAAATTTATTTATTTAGATTTATCTAACAAATTAATTTTGCAACCACGCATTGACCTTCCAATACCCTGACTGCTCGTTGAAAAAAATTTTATATTTGCAACATTGTTTCAAGAACTGTATATTCATCGCTTTGCATACTCTAATCGCGTTTGATGAGCCTAAATCAGCGAATTTTATTGATCACCGCTCTTTTGTTATTTCAGCTTCCCGCTCTGCTTGCTCAGGAAAGCCCCCGCTGCACTTTGAGCATCGAAGGAAAGATCTACGATCTGCAAACGGAAGAGCCCTTACTTTTTGCCAACGTCCTGCTGGAAGGCGAGGGTAAAGGCGCGGCAACCGATGCCGAGGGCTATTTTCGCATCGAAGGATTGTGCGCCAAAGAATACGATCTCGTGGTTTCTTACGTGGGTTACAAGACGATGAAGCACCACCACGATTTCCACCACGATTTCGTTAAGATCTTTCTGGCCCCGGCAGGGATGAGGCTGAAGGGGGTGGTAGTGGAAGCCCAACGATCACAGGTCGATATGCAAACCGTTTCCACTTCCCGCTTATCGGAAGAAGAACTGCAGGCGGTGGCCAGCGAGTCGCTGGGCGACGCGGTCGAGCAAATTGCCGGCGTCAGCACCCTGCGCACCGGTCAGAATATCGTCAAACCGGTGATTCACGGATTGCACAGCAATCGCGTACTGACCATCAACAACGGCTTGCGGCATGAGTTCCAGAATTGGGGATCGGAACACGCCCCGGAAATTGACCCATCATTGGTTGATGAATTGGAAG
>CAYWHT010000222.1:0-6983 GCA_964458135.1 uncultured Saprospiraceae bacterium
GTACGGTGTGGAACGCGGGCGCTGGGAACTGATCAAAAATGGCAAGTTCCTGCTCCTGCACACCATCAATCAGGAAAAAGTGGTGGCTACCCACTGTGCTCGCATTCGCCATCTCGAACTGGACGAACTCGTCCTCGAGCAGCAGCTTAAAGTTTCCGGCAAGTTCGTTGCCGATTGGGAAGGAGACACCACCTTTTATTTCAATAAACAGTAACAATGCCGGAACCGGAGCCGCGGCAACAAAAATGATGGGATGCGGTAATTTTCCGCATCTCATCATTTTTAGCGGCCCGAGCGTGTCTTCTCACAGTTCCAGGCCACCCAAATCATCCGGTTTGGACTGTTTATAGTAGCGTTTGGTGAAAATGCGCTGTTTTTGACGTTCCAGGACAAGGCGCGCCAGGGCCGCATTGGCCGGTTCGGGGGAGCTAGGAGACAAAGCGGCGTCCACCTTTTGTTCGTTGACGTCCAAGCGGTACATCAAGCTGAGGAGAAATTCCAGACGGTGCTCGATCATGTCGGCAATGACGTCGCAGAGCAAATCAAAAAGTTCCTCCTCCGAAAATTGCTCTTGCGGTGCTTCCAATTCAAAATCCCGCGCAATTAGCTGGGTAGCTTCCCTTAAATCTTCTTGTTTCATGTGGTGCAGCCTGTAAGTGCCGGTAGGAACTCCGCGCTTATAGCAAAATTCCAGACGACAATGATTTAACCGTTAGCGGTTGAAGAAGTGTACGAAAAAATTTCTATTCTTACCAGTCACAAGAATAAGAATAGCATGAATCGAGAGCAAGCCTATCAGCTACTGACCGAAATGACCAAGTCCGAATCTTTGTTACGCCACGCCCGCTGCGTAGAACTAGTCATGCGCGCAATGGCCCGCCATTACGGCGAGGATGAGGAAAAATTCGGCATCACCGGATTGCTACACGATGCCGATTACGAACAGTTTCCCGAAAAACATCCCTCGGTCATCGTTCAACGATTAGAAGAACTGGGCGCATCCGAAATTGCGCACGCCATTAAAGGGCACTACACCATCTGGAACGTAGCCCGCGAATCTTTACTCGATAAGTGCATCGTCGCCGCCGATGAGCTCACGGGTTTTATTTATGCCGCCGCCCTCATCCGTCCCACCAAAATCGAGGGCATGAAGCCCAAGTCAGTCATCAAAAAGCTGAAGACCAAAACCTTCGCCGCCAGCGTTGACCGCGAAGAGGTGCAGCGCGGCGCCGAATTGCTGGGGTGGGACCTGCGCGAGCTGATCGCTTTCATCATCCCCGTATTGGAGGCGCATCAGGAGGAGTTAGGGCTGGTGGGGGGTGAAAATCAATAAGTAGCTCCCATATCAACCTCAGCCATCACTTCTTCTATCCAATCCAAAATAGGGTCAATGTGCGCCCGGTCTACGTAGTTAAAGCCCTTACTGAGGCGTTCGCGCGCCTCCGGGTCTTCGATATGCTTGGCGACCCACCGCAGCCCCATGCGCAGCCACCAGGGCAGGCGGCGCAGGTCGAGGCGGCCCCGAAGCGGGATATAAGTAAAGTATTCCAGCATGGCCGGAGTCAGGCTGCTGTCGAGGGCTGCTTTTAAGTCGGGATGGTCAGCGGGAGAACCGGAAACGGTAAAAAACAGCACTCGTTTATTCTGAAGGATGTCCCAATGCCGGTGCATCCAGCGCCGTAAGGCTACCTGACCTACGTAGACGGCGCTGCCCAGCACGAGGAAGTCGTAATCCTCAAGTTCGGGTTGCGTCTTGGCAAGGTCGAATACCGGAAGCCCCGTAGAATCACTGATCCAACGAGCATATTGGCGGGTGGCGCCGTACTTTCCCCGGAAGAGGATAGCGCCTTTGGGAGCGGTGGAAAGTTCGCTAAGGTGTTTCATGATAATCAGGATTAATGATACCCCAACGAACTTAACCCTATTTGCCAAAATCTGCCCTGACCAAAGTCAGAACGGGGATATGACATTTATCATCGACGCAAGCTTCCACCGTCCGCCCATTCCCAAATTTTGGGTTGGCCGGCTACAATACCCCGAGCACCCCATAAAAAGGAGCCTCACTGTTTAATAAACCCGAGGTCTTTCGGGAAAGGGTGGTTGGGGTCCACGATCCAGTAGCGGCCGTCACGGAGGCTGGAAAGATCGATTTCCTGCCGCCCTGCCCGCGTGGGAATGCGCCAATGATCAACGACGCTGCCGTTGGGGCCGATTACCTGCAAAGTCGATTCCGGATGCCAATCCTGCCACTCCAGGGTGAGCCGGTCCCGGGCGACGGTGGGGTACAATTGTACACCGTCAAAGGGAACCCGCACCGATCGCAGGGCCGAGTAGGTATAGCTCCCATCCGTGTCTACCTGTCGTAAACGGTAATAGTTGGCGCCCGATAAAGGCCGGTGATCCGTAAAGGTGTAATGACGGGGGGTAAGGGAATTGCCGGCGCCTCGAACCCGGCCAATGGCTTGAAACGTTCCTCCTTCCCGACTACGTTCGATGAGAAAATAAGCGTTGTCGGTTTCCGAGTAGGTCGTCCAACTCAGTTCAACCCGCTGACCCGGGCGTGGCCGGGCCCTGAATTCGCCAAACTCTACCGGCAAGGGCCCATCCCAAACCGATACGCCTAAACCATCCATAAATACGGACTTGCCAAAATAAATCATCCGGATACGCAGGCGAACGTCCTGCTCGAATACGTTGACCAACACGCTGTAGCTATCGTATTCCGTGCCACTTACCGCCACTTCGCCCGCGCTGACCCAATTGGAGCCGGTATTGTATTCTACTTTCAGGCGGGAAAGGGAACTACTCGAAAGCCGGGCCCCAAAACTGACGCGCCGGACGTAATCGGCCGGAGGAAGCTCCAGCTCGTCTCCCGAATTATTAAAACCCACCTTGCGCAATCCGCTGGAGGTATTCCCAAAATTACAATAACAGCCCGAACTGTAGTAAGTGCCTTCCTGCTCGCTTTCCGACCAACTGCCTTCGGCGTGAATAGCCCAGCTGTCAAAATCGGTGTAATACTGACTAAATGTTCCCAACGGCCATAGGAAGACCGCCACCATCATTAAAGATTTCATGATTAGTCCGTTTTAGATGAGTAATGCAAAAAAGATTGGAGAGGAGGCAATTACCCTTCCTTTTTGCGCCTCCTGGCGCGAGCTTCAATTGAAAGCTTCGATGGTGGGAAAACTATCCGGTGGGACTGGCAATTTAAATAATTTTTTCCTTTGAGGAAAGGGTGTCTTTTGGCTTACCAAACGATTTGCCTTTGGAAGACGTAATTCCCGCACTGATTGGCCTGGCAGCCAGAATAGCGCCATTTCAGAGAGCTTGTTTGGATGTTACTCTTCGCGGCGAAAATCTCGCTTTCCGCCCCGTTTTTCCATCAATTTCGTCTCCTTGATTACAATATCGTGCGAAAACGCCTTGCACATGTCGTAAACCGTCAGGGCCGCGATGGCGGCGCCGGTAAGCGCCTCCATTTCCACCCCGGTTTTGGCGTGGATGCTGGCCGTGCAGTCGATGACTACTTCGCGGGCTGCGTTGACGTGGATGTCGACCTGGCAGTTATCCATGCCGAGGGGATGGCAAAGCGGGATGAGCTCCCCGGTCTTTTTGGCGGCCATCACCCCGGCGATGATGGCCGTTTGGAATACGGGCCCCTTTTTGGTATGGATGTCTTCGTTTTCGAGTTGGTTCATAATTTCCTCGCCCAGCACGAGGGTGGCGCGGGCGCGGGCCATGCGGTCGCTGGCTTGCTTTTGGCCGACGTTGACCATGGAGGGGTTGCCGGAATCGTCTAAGTGGGAAAAGGCCATGAATGGTATTTTTTATGGTTGGTTTGAAAGGACATTTGAGCTGGGGGAAAACATTTCAAACATAGAAGATTATTGATGATCTGAGAGAGTGTCTTTTGATTTTTGATTTTTGATTTTTGATTTTTGATTGTGCGATCCAAAATTTTACCCAGCCAAGGCACGAGAACGGGCCAAAATCAAAAATCCTCTCGCCGGTACCCCCAAAACCGAAAAGCCTCCCCCTTCCGAAAAACTTCCCGCTCCGCCGGCATTTCCAAAAAACCATCCACCTCGGCCAGGTTCGCCAGATCCCCCGAGCCGTGGCCGGTATGGGGGTGGGCGGCGAGCAGGCCGTCATCCCGGCGCTTGAGGCGAACGGGCAGGAAGTAGGTCAGGGAAGGTTTAAAGGCAACCTCTTCGGTCAATAAAGCCGTTGTGGTGGGCAGAGCGGGTTTTTGCCCCAAGCTCTTGCGCAGCCAGGGGTGGAAATAGCGCAGGGTGCACATAAAGGCGGATACCGGATTGCCGGGAAAGGCGAAGACCGTATTGCCTTCCGCCGATTGCCCAAACCAGAAGGGCTTGCCAGGGCGCTGGGCCACTTTAAAAAACAGGGGCGCCACCCCCAGCTCTTCCAGCACTTCGGGCACGAAGTCAAACTTGCCCTTGGAAACGCCGCCCGTGAGCAGCAGGATATCGTAGTTGTCGAGGCATTCTTCGAGTTTGGTCTTCAGCGGCTCGCGCGCGTCGAGCAGGTGGTGCGGATCGCCGGTAAAGCCCCAGCCGTGCAGAAAACTTTGGATGGTGTACACGTTGCTGGCGCGAATTTGGTGCTCCAGCGGGATATAATCCACTTCCACGAGCTCGTCGCCCGTGTAGATAATGGCGGTGCGGGGGTGGCGGAGCACCCGCAATTCGGCTTTACCCACCGTAGCCGCAATGCCGATTTCCGCGGGCGTGATCTGCCGACCGGCGGGTACGAGCAGGTCGCCTTGCTTGCGGTCTTTAGCGCGGGGGTGGGCATTCTGCCCGCGCCGCACCTTTTCGGCCACTACCCGGGCCACGCCCCGGTGGATCTCCAGATCTTCGTAGCGGATGACGGTATCGGTATTATCCGGCAAAATGGCCCCGGTCATCACTTCGATGCAATCCGTGGAGTTATCGAGCGCCTGCCGCGGATCACCCGCCGCCTGCATCTTCTCGATAGCAAATTCCCGCCGGCCATGGCGATAGGCCTCGTAACGGATGGCAATGCCATCCATCGACACCCGGTCAAAGGGCGGAAAATCCCGGTCGGCGTACAAAGGTTCCGCCAAAATGCGGCCCGTGGCCTGCATCAGGCTGACGGTGGTTTCGCCGAAAGAGGCGGCGCTTTGGAGGATGGTTTGGGTGGCTTGTGCTACCGGTATCATTTGATAGTGGTTAGTGGTTAGTGGATGGCGCCCGTCCTTCTGCGTCGGCCAGGTGAAAATGGTGAATAGTGGCCGCCCTGTCTCGGGCGCCCCTGAGGTTCATTTGGGGAAGGGCGCAGCCCATGGCCCATCCCTCTACTTGCTACCTTCTACTTCAACTCTTCTACCGAAAAGCTACAGCGTTTTCCGCAACCGCGCCACCGGCAGCCCCATCTGCTCCCGGTACTTCGCCACCGTGCGGCGGGCGATGTTGTAGCCCTTCTCCCGGAGGATATTTTTGAGCTTTTCATCGGAGAGGGGCTTGCGCTTGTCTTCGTTGTCGATGACTTCTTTGAGGATGCGCTTGACCTGCAGGGTGGAGACCTCTTCGCCTTCCTGCGTCTGCATGGATTCGGAGAAGAATTCTTTGAGGCGCTTGGTGCCGAATTCGGTTTGCACAAACTTACTGTTGGCGACGCGGGAGATGGTGGAGATATCGAGCCCCGTGATGTCGGCAATGTCTTTGAGGATCATGGGCCGCAGCTTCCGCGGATCACCGGTGAGGAAGTAGTCGTACTGGTAGCGCATGATGGCGTACATGGTGCGGTACATGGTGTCCTGGCGCTGGCGGATGGCGTCGATAAACCACTTGGCGGAGTCGATCTTTTGTTTGATGAATTGGAAGGCCTCCTTTTCTTTCTTGTTGCGTTTCTGGCCCTTGCCGCGTTGGTACGACTTGAGCATGTCGCGGTACTGATCGCTGATGTGGAGGTCGGGGGCGTTTTTGGAATTGAGGTTGAGCTCGAGCTCGCCCTCGCGGTTCGTGACGATGAAGTCGGGGATGACGTACTGCCCCGCGCCGTTGGAGTCACTGCCGCCAGTGAAACCGCTGGCGGGTTTGGGATTGAGCTTGAGGATGCAATCGATAGCCGATTTGAGCTCGTGTTCCTTGACGCCCAGTTGGCGCTGCAGCTTTTCGTAGTGTTTCTTGGAAAAAAGATCGAAGTACTGGTCGACGATATCAATGGCCAGATTGAGGGCCCGCAGCTCTTCGTCATCGTAGTATTCGGATTCGAACTCCCGCTTGTTTTGCAGCTGTAGCAGCAGGCACTCCTGCAAATTGCGCGCCCCGACGCCCGGGGGATCCAGGCGTTGGACTTCCCCCAGCATTTCCAGCACTTCGTCTTCGGAGACGAACAGGTTTTGGGAAAACATGAGGTCGTCAATGATGGCTTCGGGCTCCCGTCGCAGGTAACCGTCTTCATCGATGCTGCCAATGAGTTGGCGGGCGATGGACTCCTTCCTCTCGTCTTTCAATTCGAGCAAACCGAGTTGCTGTTCAAGAAAATCGTGGAACGATTGTTCTACAGCAAGGGGGATTTGCTTGTCTTCTTCCTCCTCGCTGTAGGATTCCCCTTTCATCTTATAGCTGGAGGGGTCATCTTCGATGTATTCGTTGATGTAATCGTCGAGTTCGTAGGTTTCCTCTCCCTTATCGGTCTCGCTGTCGGTGGAAGTATCGCTGTTTTCGGCCAAAAAATCCTCTTGCTCACTCCCCTCCTCCAGGGCGGGGTTGGCTTCGAGCTCCTCCTTGATCCGCTGTTCGAGCGTCGCTGTGGGGATCTGCAACAGCTTCATGAGCTGAATCTGCTGTGGCGACAGCTTCTGCAGCATTTTCTGGCTAAGACTCTGCTTGAGCATTGCGCTTAGGTGTTTCAGTGTTTATCGTACTGGCACGATCTTTGATGCCTGCTCGTTGATTTACAAAAATATTTCTTCTTTCGCAAGTTCCTAGTCC
>CAYWHT010000223.1:0-6976 GCA_964458135.1 uncultured Saprospiraceae bacterium
CTTTCGCCAAAAGACACTGCCAAAGCGCAAAATTACTTATTACACGGTGTACTAGTCGGCCCCGCCACGGGCCACCGCCTGATCGACGGGAGCGGCATCAGGTGCCCGGCGCGCGCCTGTACAGCAAGAACGGCTACTGGTTGGCGGAAGGTCAAGGCATCGAGCCGGACATTCCGGTAACGGACGATCCGACGCAGCTCGCGAAGGGGGTTGATCCGCAACTGGAGCGGGCCATCAGGGAGGTGCAAAGATTGATTGAGGAAAATCCGCGGTAGTTTACAGATCGGCCGGCTGATGAGGATCGAACGGCTGATGGGGGTAACGTGAAGATCCAACTTCGCAAGAAATTAATGGGGCGCAGATGGATGAGATGGACGCGGACTTCCCGGAGTCTAAATCTGCGCGCATCAAAATAATCTGCGGAGGGTTTGCTAGCTTGGTTATTGTTCGCAGATGGGTGGGATGGACGCGGATTTTTCTGCTTATCCTTCCTGGTCAGCGCTAACCGGTGGATCAACAGGGTGGGCTGATATAAAAACAGCCCACGGACAAACGCCTTCTTGCGGGCTGCCTTACTTGGGCGATTTATCCGTGGACTGTTTTGCGGAGCTGGGGCTCCGCGGTACGTTAGGCTTGGCGCGGCGCTTCGGGCTGCTCTTCGTCTTGTTGTTTTTCTCCATCTTCATCCGCGGTGCCGTTCTGTCTCACCTTAGGTGGGGTAGCGAAGGGGGTCGGACCGATTAAGCGCTCGACATCCGATTTGTGGAGCACTTCTTTATCGAGCAGGGCTTGGGCCAGTTTCTCCAATTCATCGCGGCGCTCTTTGAGCAAGGCTTGGGCGCGTTGGTACTGGGAATCTACCAGCCGGCGCACCTCGCCGTCGATGAGCGAAGCCGTATCGTCGGAGAAAGGCTTTTGGAATGTATCGTTTTGCAGGCCGTAGAAGGAAACCTGGCCGACTTTATCATTCATACCGAAGACGGTAATCATGCTGTAGGCCATCTTGGTGACCTGGTCGAGATCGTTTTGGGCGCCGGTAGACACCTTACCGAAGACGATGCGTTCGGCGGCGCGCCCGCCGAAGGTCATGCACATGCGGTCGAGCAATTGCTCGGTGCGCGTGATGTATTCCTCTTTGGGCAGGTACTGCGCGTAGCCCAGCGTGCCGATGCCCCGGGGTACGATGGTCACTTTCACCAGGGGCGAAGCGTGTTCCAGGTACCAACCGCAGATGGCGTGGCCCGCCTCGTGGTAGGCGATAATTTGCTTTTCTTCGGGAGAAATCAATTTATTCTTCTTCTCCAATCCGCCGATTACGCGATCGAGCGCGTAGTTGAAGTCATCCATTTCGATGACTTTTTTGTTGCGGCGGGCGGCGACGAGGGCTGCTTCGTTACAGATATTGGAGATATCGGCGCCGGCGAAGCCGGGGGTCATTTCCGCCAGATCGATCGGGTTGACTTCCGGGGCGGTCTTGATGTTTTTGAGGTGCACCTTGAAGATGGCTTCGCGGCCTTTGAGGTCGGGCCGGTCGATGCCGATTTGCCGGTCAAAGCGACCGGGGCGCAGCAGGGCGGTGTCCAGCACGTCGGGGCGGTTGGTGGCCGCCATGAGGATGACGCCTTTATCGGTGCTAAAGCCGTCCATCTCCACGAGCAACTGGTTGAGGGTGTTTTCCCGCTCGTCGTTGCCGCCCTGTATGCCGGAACGGCCGCGCGCCCTACCGATGGCGTCAATCTCATCGATGAATACGATACAGGGCGCCTTTTCGCGGGCCTGTTTGAAGAGGTCGCGCACGCGGGAAGCTCCCACGCCGACAAACATCTCTACAAAGTCGGAGCCGGAGATGGTGAAGAAAGGCACGCCCGCTTCACCGGCCACGGCTTTGGCCAGGAGCGTCTTACCCGTACCGGGAGGGCCGACCAACAATACCCCCTTGGGAATTTTCCCCCCCAGCGCGGTATATTTTTTCGGATTTTTTAGAAAATCGACCACTTCCATCACTTCCTCTTTAGCCTCATCCAACCCGGCCACGTCCTGGAAGGTTACGTTGACTTTGGTGTCGTTATCCAGGAGAGTCGCCTTGGATTTGCCGATATTGAAGATTTGGGCCCCGGGGCCACCCGCGCCGCCGCTAACGCGCCGCATGATGAAAATCCAGATGGCGATGACGATGATGAGCGGTATGACCCAGCTCAGGATGGGCGTTAACCAATTCTGCCGGGTTTCGTATTCGGGATAGATCCAGCTATCCCGCGGGATGTCGTTCTGTTCTTGAGTTTCTTTGAGGAAGGCGTTAAAGGATTCCACGGAGCCGATGCGGTGCCAGTAGTGGTAACGGTCTCCTCCAAAGGAGCTTTTAGCCGCATCGTTGTATTCCGGGTCATTTAATTTACTTTCCTTAATATAAATGTGAGCTTGATCCTTATTGACGATCACCAGTTTCTCGATCGCCTGGTCGGCAATCATCTCTTCCAGACGGGAACGGGAGGTTTGCTCCTGACTGGCCTCCGCCATCGAGAAGTAGTTAATCGCCAACAGGAGGAGCGCGATGATCCCGTAGATCCAAAAAGAGTTGAAGCGGGAAGCTCCGGGCTTGTTGGGTTTTTTGTTACTATTCTTCTTTTCCATTAAAATCCACTTTTACTTCGGTTCTGACGCACCTGATCCGTTCGGTGTTGTTTGAATCAACACGAAAACGATCTTTTCGTTGCGAGAATTTCGACCAATCGAACCTTTATGGCTACAAACTTTGGTATTCGCTGATGGCAGCGTCGCTCCAAAGCTCCTCCAGCTCGTAAAATTCACGCGTCTCAGGATAAAAAACGTGCACCACGGTTGAAAAATAGTCAATGCAGATCCAGTGAGCATTTTGCGTACCTTCCATATGGGAAGGCAGGGTGTAGCCCTCCTTCTTTACGCGCTTGTAGACGTTTTCCGAAATGGCCTTAACCTGAGTGTTGGAGTCACCTTCGCAGATGATGAAGAAGTCGGTGGGGGCGTCTTCGAGTTGACGTAAATCCAGTTTGACGATTTTTTTACCTTTAATGTCCTGGATACTGTCAATAATCAAATCGTTCAGTTCTTCCGTGGTAAGTTCCGGCTGTTTAACTTTGATGTGTGAATTCAAACTCCGGTTCTGTTAGTTTTGTTAATGGTTGCGTAAAATAAAATTCTTGTGTGTTAGCTACAGATATTTAAAAGTACTAAACTTTTAACTATTGCACATTAAAAACACTCTATTTATCGGAAAGGTTTTTCACCACTTCCCTTCTCTCGGTTCCACCAATCAATACGCCCATGAACTTTTAGCAAAAAGCAGGCCAATCGAGGGGACTGTTATCTCGACAGATCACCAGACGGCGGGAAGAGGACAAATTGGCAGTAGCTGGAAAAGTGAAGCGGAGCAAAACATTGCTGTAAGCATAATACTATATCCGGATTTTTTACCGGCCAGGAGCCAATTTTTGCTCACCCAGGCCGTCTCACTCGGAGTACGAGCGGCTATCGTCCCCCATCTTTCGGAAGGAGTTTCCGTTAAATGGCCGAATGACGTGTACGCCGGCACGCGCAAGCTGGCGGGCATTCTCATCCAGAACGCCATATCGGGAAGCCGTATCCAGTACAGCGTGGTCGGCATCGGGCTCAATGTCAATCAGGCTTCATTTTCCGCCGAGCTGCCCAACCCGACCTCCCTGGCTTTGGAAACCGCTCAAACCTATGATTTGGAAACCCTAACGGCCGATCTTTGTTTGTCCATCGAACAACGCTATCTGCAACTCAAGCGGGGCGATCACGAAAGCCTGCGCCGGGATTACCTCCAGCGCCTTTATCGCTACGGGCAACCAGCGCATTTTCGCATCCCGGACGGCCCGGCTTTCCGGGGCGTTATTTCCGGCGTAGCGGAATCCGGTCATCTGTTGGTGGAGTACGACGGCCGGGTGGCTGCTTTCGCCCTCAAAGAGATTCAATTTGTTTAATACTCGATACGATTTGCAACTATGAATGTACACATCATCACGGTGGGCGACGAAATTCTGATCGGCCAAATTGTCGATACCAACTCAGCCTGGCTGGCCGAACAGCTCAACCTCTACGGCGCCAGCGTCGGGCGGATCATCTCTACGGGCGATGATGCCGGAGAAATCTGGGAAGCCCTCGACCAGGCGACTGCTAAAGCGGATTTAGTATTGATGACTGGCGGTTTGGGCCCCACCAAAGATGATATCACCAAGAAAGTGCTGGCCGAATACTGTGGCGACGAATTGGTCTTCCACCAGCCCACCTACGACCGCATCGTCCGCTTTTTTGAGCGCCTGGGCCGGAAAGCCAATGAAGCCCACCGGCAGCAATGCTTTCTTCCCGCTACGGCCACCCTCCTGCACAACCGTCTGGGAACCGCCCCGGGCATGTGGCTGGAAAAAGACGGAACGGTTATCGTTTCCATGCCGGGCATCCCCTACGAAATGAAGCAAATCATCGCCAACGAAGTGCTGCCCCGCATCCGCGAGCGCTTTCCCACCCGCGCCGTAGCCCACCGCACTGTGCTGACCGTGGGGGAAGGCGAATCGAATATCGCCGCCCGCATAGCCGACTTCGAAGACGCCCTGCCTCCCAACATCAAGCTGGCCTACCTGCCCAACCTCGGCCAGGTGCGATTGCGCCTGACGGGAATCGGGGCGGATGCCGAACTTATCAGCCGCGTGCTCGACGAAAAAGTGCGGGAATTAAAACAACGACTCCCCGACCTTATCTTCGGCTACGAGCACGAGCAATTGGAAGAGGTGCTCGGGCAGATGCTCCGCGCGCGAGGCAAAACGCTCAGCACCGCCGAAAGCTGCACCGGGGGCTACGTAGCCCACAAGATGACTTCCATAGCCGGCTCTTCGGATTATTTTGAAGGAGGAGTCGTCACCTATTCCAACGCCCTGAAGCATCAACTTTTGCGAGTAAAATCCGAAACGCTGGAACAGTACGGAGCGGTGAGCGAAGCGGTCGTCCGGGAAATGGCGCAGGGGGCCGTCCGGCTACTAGGCGCCGATATCGCGGTAGCTATCTCCGGCATTGCGGGGCCCGGCGGCGGAACGGAAGAAAAACCGGTAGGCACCATCTGGATGGCCGTGGGTAATAGCGAGACGGTAAAAACCCAACTCGTACGGGCCGGTAAAGACCGACTGCTCAACATCCAGTTCGCCAGTGTGCGCGCCCTCAACCTCGTCCGCCAATTCTTACTCGAATACTACCCCATTGAAGAGCGCCTGAACGTAGAGCAATAAGCACCGGAATTGTTTTTCCTGTTCAATTCAACTATTTTTGATGCGCATTTACCCGATGAGGAAGAAAATACCATTTACTACCAAATAATAACCAAAAAGATTTATGGCTCAAGTTGAACTGGTGATGCCTAAGATGGGCGAAAGCATTATGGAAGCCACTATCCTGAACTGGGTGAAAAACGTAGGAGATCAGGTTGAAGAAGACGAAACGATCCTGGAGATCGCCACCGATAAAGTCGACTCGGAGGTTCCTTCCCCCGCAAGTGGCACCATCAAAGAGATTTACTACGACGTAGATGACACGGTAGAGGTAGGCAAAGTCATCGCCATGATCGCCACGGAGGCCGAAGCAGAAGGCTCCGACTCCAAGGCCGCAGGAGGCTCCGGCTCACAGGATACGACCGATACGAACGGGCAATCACCCAAAAAAGAAGACTCCGCCGCGGCGGCGGCTCCTCCCGAAGAAAAGCCCGAACCCGCCACCCTAAGCAGTGGATCGGGCAACCGCTTCTACTCCCCGCTAGTGCGCAACATTGCGCAGAAGGAAAATATCAGCCAGGAAGAATTGGAACAAATTCCCGGCACGGGCGCCCAGGGCCGCGTCACCAAGCACGACATCCTCGCCTATCTCGAGGAGCGCAAAACCGCGCCCCAACCTTCCGCACCCTCCACCTCCGCCAGGGAATCGGCCGGCCCCAAAACCCAACAGCCCGCCACTTCCCGGCAGCAGGGCGCCGTTCCGGAACCGCCCAAGTACGAATCCGGCTACCAGGGGCGCACCGAAATTGTGGAGATGGACCGCATGCGCAAAATGATCGCCGATCACATGGTGCATTCCAAGCGCACTTCTCCCCACGTGACCTCCTTCGTAGAAGTTGATGTGACCAATATCGTACAGTGGCGCAACCGAGTCAAGCAAGAGTTTATGGACAAGCAGGGGGAAAAGATCACCTTCACTCCCATCTTTGTTGAAGCCGTGGTTAAGGCGCTGCAGGATTTTCCCCGTGTTAATGTTTCGGTAGACGGCTACGAGATCATCGTCAAAAAAGACCTGAATATCGGCATGGCCACTGCCCTGCCCAATGGCAACCTCATCGTGCCGGTCATCAAAAACGCCGACCAGTACAACCTGCTCGGCCTGACCAAACAAGTCAATGATTTAGCCCGCCGCGCCCGCGAAAACAAGCTTAAAGCCGAAGAAATCCAGGGGGGCACCTTCACCCTTACCAACGTCGGCACCTTTGGCAACGTCATGGGTACGCCCATCATTAACCAACCGCAGGCCGCCATCATGGCCACCGGCGCCATCCAGAAAAAACCCGCCGTGGTGGAAACGGAATACGGCGACGTCATCGCCATCCGCCACAAGATGTTCCTGTCGTTATCTTATGACCACCGGGTGGTGGATGGATTCCTGGGCGGCTCCTTCCTCAGCAAGGTGGGCGCCTACCTCGAAGCCTTCGACCCCCAGCGCAAGTTTTAAGCCGACAGCTTAAATATAGTCTGACAACCCAAAATTTGTGAATTCTGACTTGCTCTTTTTAGCTTCGCTGATCGTCGCTTCGCTCCTCGGAGTTCCGCCTTGCTGCGTTGGAAAGCCTCGACAGAACTTAGGCTATGCCTACGTTTTCCGCCTTGCCAGCCGAAAAAATAGCGGCGTCATATTTTCACAAATCCTGAGTTGTCAGACTATAATTTAC
>CAYWHT010000224.1:0-6968 GCA_964458135.1 uncultured Saprospiraceae bacterium
ACCAAAAGATGGTTTTTTAACGGCAATCTCATCCCTTTGTTTAATACCTCCTGCATTTCGGCGGATTTCCTTATTTTTCCCCAAAAAATAATGGCGCAGCCTAAAAGTTTGGCGCTAGTGCTCAGCGGCGGAGGGGTTCGCGGGTTGATGCATCTCGGCATCCTGCAGGCCCTGGAAGAGCACGACATCCGGGTCGAGGCCATTTCCGGCGCGAGCATGGGCGCTATTGTGGGCGCTTTCTACGCCGCCGGTATGCAGCCCAAGGTCATCCTGGAACTGATGACCGACCGGCACTTTATCCGGATGTTCGATTTCAAGTTCGGCCGGTCCGGATTGCTCAAGTTGGCTTACTTGGAGGAAAGCCTGCAAAAACACATTCCCCATAATTCTTTTTCGGGGCTGCAGATCCCGCTTTTTGTCTGCGCGACCAATCTCAACCGGGAGAAGTTCCGCATCTTCGGCAAGGGGGACTTGCACCAGGCAGTCATGGCTTCGGCCGCCATTCCGGTACTTTTTGAGCCCGTTGAAATCGAGGGCGAGAAGTACATTGACGGGGGCCTGCTCAACAATCTGCCCGCCGCGCCGCTTGCGGGGCGTTTCGACTTCCTGGTCGGCGTACACGTCAACCGCTACCGCATGGAAGGCGCCTATGACTCCATGAAGAATATCGCCACCAAAGCCTTTACCCTGGCCCTGTTGCAAAATGTCGTACCCAATAAACAGCTCTGCGATCACGTCATCGAGCCCGTTCTGGACCGCCATTACGATCTGCTGGACTTTGACGAGGCCGACCGGATTTTCGCCGCCGGTTACGAAGCCGGGAAATCCTTCGCAGCGGAGTTTTTCAAATAAAAACAATCTAATATGATAAAAAAATGGCTACTGTTAAGCATTTTGCTATTCATGCTTTGCTCCCTGAAAGCTCAAGGGGAATCTCCGGAGCAGGATTCTACCCTGATCGTAGGGGTCAAAGAGTCGCCACCTTTTATTTTCAGAGAAGCAGGCGAATTTCGCGGCATCAGCCTGCGGCTTTGGGAATCCATTGCCCAGAACATTGACGCCGAATACGAATACCGGGAAATGGAATTGCAGGATATCTTGACCGCCCTGGAGGCGGGAGAGATTGACCTGGCGATCAACCCCCTTACGGTGACCAGCCAACGCATCGAAAATTTTGATTTCACCCAACCCTTTTTCACTTCGAGTTCCGCCATTGCGGCCGAAGTACGGGATACGAACCGCCTGTTGGAGTTCGTATTCAATTTTTTCTCTTTAAATTTTCTTAAGGCCGTGCTATTACTCTTTCTGGTGATTTTGGCCTTCGGAATTTTAGCCTGGCTTTTTGAGAAGCGCGCCAATCCCGAAGAGTTTCCCGCGGGCTGGAAGGGGGTTTGGAGCGGTGTCTGGTGGTCGGCCGTGACGATGACTACGGTGGGCTACGGCGACAAGTCGCCCCGCAGTCCCGGCGGCCGGATTGTGGCGCTGGTCTGGATGTTTACGGCCATCATCATCATATCGGGTTTTACGGCCAGCATTGCTTCCGCCCTTACCGTCGGGCAATTGGGAAGTGAAATACAGGACCTCAGCGATCTGCGCAAGCGCAAAGTGGCCACGGTGACCTCCTCGGCAAGCGAACGCTTCCTCAAGAACAATTATATCGACCCCGACGGCTACGCTACCGTAACGGAGGCTTTACAGGCGCTGAATTCCGACAGAGTGGATGCCGTCGTTTACGATGAGCCCATTCTAAGGTATTCTCTAGAGCGGGACTCCCTTTCCAACCTGAAAGTGCTGCCCTACCGCTTCAACACCCAGTACTACAGTTTTGCCGTTCCGCAGGATAGCCCGCTGCGCGATGAAATCGATCCCGTCCTGCTGCAACAAATTGAAAATGTGCAGTGGAAGGCGGTACTTACGGAGTACGGGTTGGGAGAATTTTAACCGCTCCTGATCGACCGGAAAGACCTTCCAACAGCCGCTTTCCGTTGCAGCCTATCCTCTACGCTCTACTTCCGCTTCCGGCGGCCACAAGCGGGCAGCCTCAATATCCGCACAGCGGAAATGCCCTTCCGGGCAGGCGCGGTAGCCGTGCAGGCCGCAGGGGCGGCAGTCGAGCCGGTGATGGGTTTCCACCGTACGCGAGCGGTCGGACAGCGGGGTGAAACCAAAGGCCGGCGCCGTAGAGCAGAAAATAGCCGTCATGGGGGCATTGACGGCCGAGGCGAGGTGTACGGGGGCCGAATCGTTGGCGTAGTTCATCACGGCGCCTTCCATCCAGGCGGCCGACTCTAGCAAAGACAGTTCCCCCGCCATATTGACAACCGCCGGGTGGGAGCTCTGCCGGCGGATGTTCTCGCAGGCCTCGCGGTCGCCAGGGCCGCCCAGGAGATAAATCTCCACCTCTTGCGGTATGCGTTCGATCAATGCGATCCAGCCTTCGGCCGGCCACTGTTTGGTAAACCATACGGAAGTGGGCGCCAGGCAGATGTAGCGTTTAGCCCGGGGCGCCCGCTCGTAAGCCTCCGGGGCGGGGTAAAGCTTGGGCCGCTGCGGGCGATCATCGGTGAGGTGACGAATCAGGCTCAAATTGCGATCCACTTCGTGTATGAAATTCCGCTCATCGCCATAAGCGTGCGGCAACCGTCGGTGGTAAGCAAAAGCCAGTGGGTTCTTGTCAAAACCGACGACCTCCCGCCCGCGGGAAAGCGCGCTCATGAAACCGCTGGAAAAGAAGCGCTGCAGGTTGACAACCACATCGTAGCGCCTGTTACGCATCCGCCCAATGAGGCGGAGCAGGCTACGGTATTTTTGTTCTTTATCCCAAACCAAAACTTCGCGCAGATGGGGGTGGTTGTCCAGCAAGCCCTGATTGCCGCGCCGCAACAAAAAATCGATAGCGGCATCCGGATAGTGGTGGCGCAACTTTTCGATCAGGGGGGTGGCCAGCACCACGTCGCCCAAAAAGGCAGTTTGGATGATTAGGAATTGCTGCATGGTTTTTTATGATTGACGCGTTGATTTGTTGATGCGTTGGCCACCGTAGGACGATTGGTTTGCAACGGACGCCTCCGGCGCGCTTGGCCAGTTAGCTACTTGGCCAGGCGCTTCGATTGAAGTGAGCGTCGTGATTTCCCCTTCCCAAGAGACAATCGAGCAATCCAAGCAACCGCGCAATTTCCCCGTGAATCCTCCCCGCCTCAACTGCTCCCCTTCTCCCCTTTCCCACGACCGTCCCTTTCCCCAAAACCCCATCCCCCGTCCCCACCAAGCCGTCGGTAAAGATCCAGCGTTTTTTGCACCGTACGCGCTACGGTGAAATGTTGGCGGATGAAATCGCCCCCGGCCTGGCCGTAAGCCCGCCGCAGTTCCGGTTTTTTAACCAGGGTTTCGATGGCCCAGGCGATGGCCTGCGCGTTTCCGGCCGGGACGATCGCGCCGCTTTTTCCGTCTTCCACCACTTCGGTAAAGCCGCCCGCATCGGTGATGATGACCGCGCAACCTTGAAAAAGGGCCTGAATCACGGTCTTGCCTAATCCTTCGCTCAGGGAAGGTTGAACGTAAATATCGCAGGCGGCGATGATGGCGTCGGCATCTTCCCGGTAGCCGAGGGTGTGAAACCGCTGCCGGTAGGGGCTGCGATCTATGCGTCGCCGCAATGCAAGGCCATCGGTGCCCTGGCCCACCAGCACGAATTGCAACGGCAGACCAGGCGGCAGGCGCCGGGTGCTGTCCACGAGATATTCCACCCCCTTGACGGGGCGGAGGTTGGCCACGCAACCTACGACCAACCCCTCCTCCTTTAAGCCCAAGGCGGAGCGACTGGCTGGGCGAATGCTTTCGAGCATCCGGATGTCTTCCCCTTTGTGGATGGTGGTGGTGGGTTTGCGGGCCAGGATCATATGCCGCCGGAGGTGGCGCTCCACAAAGTTGGAAAGGCATACGATATGATCGACGCGCGGATGAAAGTGGGTCAGGTAGGCTGTGGGATCGTGCCAGTATAGCCCGGCCGCACCCCGGTAGGTGATGACCTTTACGGGCAGCCCGGCAGCGGCCCATACCCCGTTGCCAATGGCTTTGCTGTTAAACAAGTGGAGGATGTCGTGTTTTCCGGTGCGCAGGGTGCGCCGCATCAGCCGGATCGTTGACCACTGGATCTTTTGGTGGGGATGGTGATCGATGACCGGGATGCCGGCTTCCCGGAAACGGCGACCGTAGGCGCAATTCGCCTGGGTTATGACCTCGATGTCCAGGCCGGCGCGTTTGAGCCCCAGGATCATTTCTCCTTCCGACCGTACGCTGCTGGGCGAATGGTCGTAAGAGCTGACGATGAGCACCTTCAATGCCTGCATATCCGCTTAATTGGCCGAACGATCCAATGCTTGTTGGATATCCCGGAGGATGTCTTCTACGGCTTCCAGCCCTACCGATACGCGTACGGCGCCGGGTAAAATGCCTACGGCCTGCCGTTCGGGCTCGGTCAGCTTGGAATGCGTAGTGGTGGCCGGATGGGTGAAGATGGTGCGCGTGTCGCCCAGGTTGGAAGAAAGCGAGCCCATTTCGATGGCATTGAGGAAGCGGAGGCTGCGCTCAATGCCGCCCTCCAGTTCCAGCGTGACGATGCCGCCGCCCCTTTTCATCTGGGCTTTGGCGAGATCGTACTGCGGGTGGGTGGGCAAATGGGGATAATGTACCTGACGCACACCCGGCCGCCCCTGCAGATAGTCCGCTACGGTCAAGGCGTTTTGGCAGTGTTGCTCCATGCGTACCGCCAGTGTTTCCAGGCTCTTGGACAGTATCCAGGCGTTAAAAGGAGACATGGCGGGCCCCGTATGGCGACAGAAAAAGCGCAGGGGTTCAATGAGGTCGGCCCGACCGACGACGAGGCCGCCGAGTACCCGGCCCTGGCCGTCCATCCACTTGGTGCCGGAATGTACGATCAAGTCGGCGCCGTAGGCGGCGGGTTGTTGCAGGTAGGGGGTGGCGAAGCAATTATCGACATTGAGGATTAGGCCCCGCTCGCGCGCCAGTTGGCCGGCGGCTTCCAGGTCAACTAAAGCCAGCCCGGGATTGGAAGGCGTTTCCAGGACGATCATCCGCGTCTCAGGGCGGATATGCTCGGCCCAACTCCCCACATCGGCCGGATCGACCAGCGTGTGCGTAATGCCCCAGCGTGGCAACAATTGGGTTAGAATCTGAAAGGTCGAGCCGAAAAGAGCGCGGGAGGCTAGCAGGTGGTCGCCACTACGCAAAAAGGCAATCATGCTGGCAAATACCGCCGACATGCCGGAGGCGGTGGCGAAACCGTCTTCTGCTTGCTCCAGCCGGCAAACCTTGTCGATAAGCTCGTCAGTATTGGGATTGCTGTAGCGCGAATAGACGGCGCCCTCCGCTTCCCCCGCGAAGGTGGCCGCCATCTGTTCGGCGCTCGGAAAAGTAAAACTAGAACTCAGGTATACCGGAACACTGTGCTCCCGGTTATGGGTGCGTTCCGATTGGGCGCGAATGGCCTGGGTGCGGAAGTTGTTACTGCTCGGCTTGTTCATCGGCAGGCTGATTTTGAATTTCGTAATCCCAGCTAATGGCGGCTGTCTTTTCCAGGATGCGGGCCACGGAACAATATTTGTCAACCGACATCTCAATGGCCCGCTCTACCTTCTGGGGATTTAACGCGCCAAATAGCTTGTAATGGATATGGACGGCCGTAAAAAGTGAGGGCGTTTTATCGGCTTCCCGTTCGGCGGTGACTTCCATTTGGATGTCTTCTAAAGGTTGGCGCATCTTGCGCAAAAATTGCACTACATCGATGGCGCTGCAACTACCAAGGGCGGAAAGCACCAGCTGCATGGGCCGCATGCCTTGCTTGGCGCCGCCGATATCCTCGGCGCCGTCGGTTTCAATGGTGTTGCCGTTGTCGTTCATGGCCTGGATGTGGTAATCCTCATCCAGCCTCTTAAAGGTGATCTTCATCAATTCGGGTATTGTGATGTTGAGAATTTTTGATCCTGAACGGGCAAGTGTAGGTAAAATATTTGATTTTTAGAGGAATTGGAAATACTTTTGTCCTGTCAATAGCCAATGGGTATTGATTTTATAAGGAAGGGTGGAGAGAACGGGCTCCGCGAAACCCTGGCAACCGGGAATCCAAAACGGTGATCCTCACCGGATTCAGAAGGTGCCAAATCCCGCCAAACTCCGTATCCGGGGCGCCTTGGAAATATAAAATCACGTGCAATATGACCAGACCAATTCTTCGATTCCATTCCACAAGTCTTGCTTCCAACTCATTTACCGCCGGGCCGGCGCCGTTGCGGCGAATGCTGCAAAGCATCCGGGGATTTTAAACGGCGCGCTGACCTCCCGAGGCCGAGCCTGACACGAGTGGGAAAAACACTCCCGAAGGTACGGCCGTCTCGAATGGGTAGGCCTACTCAAGAATTCGCTAAAGCCAAGCAAAATGACCATTCACACAACTTCCCATACCGTGAAATTTTACAATTACCCCCACCCTTTTGAACTGGAAAACGGCCATGCCTTACCCGATTTGCGCATTGCCTACACCACGATGGGCAGGCTAAACGCAGCCCGGGACAACGTCATCTGGATATGCCACGCCCTAACGGCCAATGCCGACCCGGCGGAATGGTGGCCGGGGCTGGTAGGCAAGGGCAAGGTGCTGGACCCCAATCGTTACTTCATCGTTTGCGCCAATATGCTGGGCTCCTGCTACGGCACCACCGGTCCCAATACGGTGGATTCCCGCACGGGCGCCCCTTACCGGCAGCGTTTCCCCCAGGTTACCGTCCGGGATATGGTGCGCGCCCACGGGCTGTTGCGCCGGCGCCTGGGTATCGACCGGATTCGCCTGGCCATCGGCGGTTCCATGGGCGGGCAACAGGTATTGGAGTGGGCCGTACAGGAGCCCTAACTCTTAGACCGGATCGTTCTGTAGGCCACCAACGCCCGACAAT
>CAYWHT010000225.1:0-6964 GCA_964458135.1 uncultured Saprospiraceae bacterium
CAGCCTTTCGCCAAAAGACACTGCCAAAGCGCAAAGTTACTTATTGCACAGTGTAGTACTTTACCTGTTAACTCACACTTTGCATCTGCATAATGAGACAATCGACCCTAATTAGAAAGAACATCATGGCCTTGACGGGCCTTTTTCTTTGTCTGTTTCTGGTGGTTCATCTGCTGGGCAACTTGCAGTTGTTGCTGCCGCCGGAAGAGGCTGTTCAAAGCTTCAACAGCTATTCGAAATTCATGACCGGAAATCCGGTGATCAAGATAATAGCCTATGTCCTTTACCTATCCATTATCGTGCACTCCGTTTACGCGCTCATCATCACCCTGAAAAACCGGAAATCCGCCGGAGGCCGGTATGCTTTTGACAAGCGGCCTGCCACCAGTACCTGGTATTCCAGGAATATGGGCGTATTGGGCGTCATCCTGCTGCTTTTTCTGGTCATTCACATGAAGGATTTCTGGTACGAATACAAATTTGGTGACATGCCTTTGGATGATAAAGGAAATAAGAATCTGTACGCTATCGTGGTTGCAGCCTACGGTGAACTCTGGTATGTCTTCCTAAATATTATCGCCTTTGTCGCTTTGGGGTACCATTTGTGGCACGGCTTTTTCAGCGCCTTTAAAACGCTGGGGGCCTACCCTCACCGTTTAAATAAAGGCTTGTATTGGCTTTCCCTGCTGCTGACCATCGTCCTGACGGGCGGGTTCATTTTAATCCCTATCTACGTATACCTAACCTTTCATGTCTGATGCAAGAGTCTCTCAACAACAAAGGATTTACGCTTGACGCCAAGATTCCCGAAGGGCCGCTTTCCCAAAAATGGGACCGGTACAAGTCCACTTGCCGGCTGGTGAACTTCAACAACAAAAAGAAACTGGATATCATCGTCATCGGAACCGGTCTGGCGGGGGCGTCCGCCGCCGCTACGCTGGCCGAGGGGGGGTATAATGTCCATTCCTTTTGTTTCCAGGACTCCGCACGCCGGGCGCATTCCGTAGCGGCCCAGGGCGGGGTCAATGCCTCCAAGAATTACCAGAACGACGGCGACAGTATTTACCGCATGTTTTACGACACCATCAAAGGCGGAGATTTCCGGGCGCGGGAGGCCAATGTCTACCGGCTCGCCGAATGTTCTTCTTCCCTCATCGACCAGGCGGTGGCTCAGGGCGTGCCGTTCGGCCGGGAATACGGCGGGTATATCGCCAACCGATCTTTTGGCGGGGTGCAGGTAAGAAGGACGTTCTACTCCCGCGGACAAACCGGCCAACAGCTGCTGATGGGCGCCTACAGTTCCCTGATGCGCCAGGTAAATATCGGCAAGGTGCAGCTGCACACCCGCCACGAAATGCTGGACCTGGTGCTGATCGACGGAAAAGCCCGCGGGGTGATCGTCAGAAACCTGGACACCGGTAAAATAGAGCGCTACGGCGCCCACGCCGTCGTACTGGCTACCGGCGGGTTCGGAAAAATTTATTACCTCTCCACGCTGGCCATGGGGTGCAACGGCTCCGCCATCTGGCGGGCGCACAAAAAAGGAGCCTTCATGGCCAACCCCAGCTGGACGCAGATCCACCCCACCAGCCTGCCTCAATCGGGTAAACACCAATCCAAGCTCACCCTGATGTCGGAGTCCTTGCGCAACGACGGCCGCATCTGGGTGCCCATCAATAAGGACGATCAACGGCATCCCAACGAAATTCCCGAAGCGGAACGCGACTACTACCTGGAACGCAAATACCCCGCTTTCGGCAACCTGGCGCCGAGAGACATATCGTCACGGGCCGCCAAAGAAAGGATCGACGCCGGGCACGGCGTAGGGCCGCTGAAAAATGCCGTATACCTGGATTTTAAACACGCCATCGCGGAATACGGTCAGGAAACGATCAAGGCGCGCTACGGCAACCTGTTCCGGATGTACGAAAAGATTACCGGCGTGAACGCCTACCAAGAACCGATGAAGATCAGTCCGGCGGCCCATTTTTCCATGGGTGGGCTGTGGGTGGATTACGAGCTAAGCACCAGCATCCCCGGCTTGTACGCGCTCGGGGAATGCAATTTCTCGGATCACGGCGCCAATCGCCTGGGGGCCAACTCGCTGCTCCAGGCTTGTGTGGATGGCTACTTCATTCTTCCCTACACCATCGGCAACTACCTGGCGGATGACATCAATAGCGGGAAAATCGACCCCCACCATCCGGCCTTCGAAGAAGCCGAGACGCAGGCGCAGCAATTCCTGGAATCCCTCATGGCGATTAACGGAAATAGAACCGTCGATGATTTCCACAAACAGTTGGGCAAAATCATGACGGATAAGTGCAGCGTCCTGCGCAGCGAAACAGGGCTCAAAGAGGCCATCTCCCAAATCCGCGCCCTGCGAAAAGCATTTTGGCAAGAAGTCCGCATCCCGGGAGATAAAGATCACGTAAACAGCGAGCTGGAAAAAGCCGGCCGCGTGGCGGATTATCTCGAACTGGGGGAGTTGATGTGCCTGGATGCGCTGCAACGCGACGAATCCTGTGGCGCTCACTTCCGGGAAGAGCACCAAACCCCGGATGGGGAGGCGCTGCGCGACGATGAAAATTTTAGGTTCATCTCGGTATGGGAGCATAATCCTGATGGTGAGCCGGTACTGCATCGCGAACCGCTCCAATTTGAAGACGTAAAATTAGTGTCCAGAGACTACAAACGATAAAATCATGCAACTGACGCTGAAAATCTGGCGGCAAAAAAATGCCCGGTCCAAAGGAAAAATGGTCACCTACTCCCTCAGCGGAGTCGAAGAAGATATGTCCTTCCTGGAAATGCTGGATTTCCTCAATGAACAACTCATCACCGGCGGCAAAGACCCGGTAGAGTTTGACCACGATTGCCGGGAAGGCATTTGCGGCATGTGCGGGCTTTTTATTAACGGACAGGCGCACGGGCCGTTAGCCGGCACCAGCACCTGTCAGCTCCACATGCGCAGCTTTAAGGATGGAGACACCATTTATATCGAGCCCTTCCGCGGGGGCGCCTTCACGGTGATCAAGGACCTGCGCATCGATCGCAGCGCCTTCGACCGGATCATTGCCGCCGGCGGATACATTTCCGCTTCGGTAGGCGAAGCTCCCGACGCCAATACGACCCCGATCACCTACGAACAGGCGGAATCCGCCTTTGACTCGGCGGCTTGCATCGGTTGCGGCGCCTGCGTGGCCACCTGCAAAAACGGCAGCGCCGCCTTGTTCACCGCTGCCAAAATTGCCCACCTGGCTAAACTTCCGCAGGGACAGGTGGAATCCAAAACGCGGGTCAAAAATATGGTGGAGCAAATGGATGAAGAAGGATTCGGTCACTGCACGAATACCAATGCCTGCGAGGTCAAATGCCCACAGGAAATATCCGTGGCCAACATCGTTAGGATGAACTGGGAGTACAATTCGGCCCTTTTGTTTAAATAAGCGTTGACGCCCCCGCCAAAAAGGGCGCCCTATACGCACAAGCGGGCGTTGCTTTTTACTGGATCGTCAACCTGCCCGAAAATCAACTGGAAATCTATTCCGAGCCACAAGACGGACGGTATAAGCTGCGGCGCATTGCATTACCTCCGGAGCGGATTGCATTGCCGGGGTTGGGAATGGAAGTAAGGATGGGGGAATTGTTGGGATAGATGGCGATCGCTCGATTATGATGGGCCGAATAGGAATAGCCCCGTACGAAGTGCGGGGTCTGTGCGATACTTCAGTTCGGCCAACTGCCAAGCAGTGCATGAGACAATTTCCAGCGGATAATCCAATCCCCATTGGACGATTAATAGCATATCCCTATCTTTAAAACAGTTATGAAATGGCTCGCCCATATATGCCTGCTGCTGATCTGCCACCTCACCTGGCAGTCCGCCCAACTGCCCGTTGAATGCCTCGGGACGCCGGGTGACGGCTGTGTGGATCGTTCCGGCCTGGTTATGGAATTTAGCCAGGCGGACCACGAAGACCACCATTCCGGTTGCGCACCGGATTGCTCTTGCCGGTGTTGCGCCACGGTATTCATGACCAACCAGCTTGCCGGGTTGCAAGCGGCCCTTCCGATCATCCAGACCAATCTCCCCGCGCCCCCGGCCTTGATCCTTTCCGACATCGAAGGGGGCGTCTGGCAACCGCCGAAGCTCCTTTCTTTCCGCTCCTGATTTTGTTATTGCAAAGGGATACCTGGATCTGTACTCTACTTGTACAGTCGGCTACGCCTTGCAAGCCGAATGTGTTCGGTCAAAACCGAATGCTTCTTTCAATTTAAAAAATAAATCACCATGAAATTAGTCTATATCCTATGGGGTTGGTTTATGCTTTTCGCAATGACCATGAATGCCCAAACAACTTCTTCTTCCGTAACGACCACCCAATTTTTTGTCGACGGCGTTTGCGAGATGTGCAAAAAACGCATCGAACAGGCGCTGTTACAAGTCGAAGGAGTGCAATCCGCCGATTGGGAAATCGCCACCCGGCAATTGCAAGTGGAATACGATAGCACGACGGTCGACCTATACCAGCTCCACTGGGAAGTCGCCGGCGTCGGCCACGATACCGAGCAGCTCAAAGCGCCGGATAAGGCCTACAATAGCCTGCACAACTGCTGCAAATACCGCGATGCGGCGGTGCGCAACCAGCACCGGCCCCAACAATCCCCCGCTCCCACCGCTGCTACTCCGGAAGAACCGCAGGTAATCGCGGGGATGGTTATGCAACAGGCCGCCCGGAGCGACACCCTAACCCCCCTAACCGGCGTCAACATCTACTGGCTGGGCACTACCGAGGGCACCGCCACCGATGCGCAGGGCCGCTTCAGCCTGGAGCAACCGGCCGGGCAACGTCAGCTAGTGGCCCAATACGTCGGCTTCGCCCCCGACACCATCGCGTTAGGCAACAACAACTTCGTCGAAATTATCCTTTCCGAATCCCACACCCTGGAAACCGTCGAAGTGACCTACCGAAAGCGCCCCACCGAATATCGACTCTTTGACCCGGTCAAAGTGCAGGTAATGAATGAGGGGGAACTGTTAAAAGCCGCCTGTTGCAATCTCTCGGAAAGCTTTTCCACCAACCCGTCGGTCGACGTCGGCTTCACGGATGCCGTCACCGGCACGCGCCAGATCCGCATGCTGGGTCTGGCGGGGCCCAACGTGCAGATCACCCGGGAGAACATGCCCGAGATCCGGGGCCTCTCGGCCATCCACGGGCTAAGCCACGTGCCGGGGCCCTGGATGGAGGGCCTGCAACTGATCAAAGGGGGCGGCTCAGTCGTCAACGGCTACGAAGCTATCGCCGGGCAAATCAACCTCGAGTTGCACAAACCTGAAAGCGGCGACCGGCTCTACCTGAACCTCTACGGCAACGAAGGCAGCCGCATGGAGGGCAACGCCGTGGTCAACCATAGCTTGAACGACCGCTGGCACTACGGCCTCTCCCTGCACGGCAAGACCCTGCAGGCGGAACTGGATCCCAACGGTGACGGCTACCTCGATAATCCAACCGGCGAAGAGCTCTACCTGCTCCACCGCTGGAAATACCGGGGCGACAACGGCTGGAACGCGCAATTCGGGCTGCGGGGCATGTATAGCGATCAGAACAGCGGCCAAAGAGGAGTAACCGACCCGGATGGGGGCAATGCCTCCCGCTTGTGGACGGCCAACCAAACCACCCGCCGCTTTGGGGGATGGGCCAAAATAGGCAAAGTATTTCCGGATCGCCCCTATGCCAGCCTGGGATTACAGGTAAGCGCCTTTCACCACGACCAGGACGCCCGCTTCGGCGAACGTCCCTACGATGCCGATCAGCAGTCGGCCTACGCCAATTTAATCTACCAAAGCCGCATCTCTGACAATCGCCATACCTTTAAAACCGGACTGAGCTTTCAGTACGACCGACTGGACGAACAGCTGAATGATCAATTTTTCGAGCGCGAGGAGATCGTTCCCGGCGCCTTCCTCGAATACACTTTTGAGCCCAGCGAAAAGATGACCGCCGTAGCCGGCATCCGGGGCGATTACCACAACAACTACGGATTCTTCGCCACCCCGCGCCTCCATTTGCGGTACGCCTTTACGGATCTGACCGTGGCGCGCCTGTCGGCCGGCAAGGGGCGACGCACCGCTAGTATTTTGGCCGAAAACACCGGCGCGCTGGCTTCGGCCCGCCGCTTGGTGATCGCTTCTCAGGGTGAGGACGTGCCCTACGGTCTCAACCAGGAAGTCGCCTGGAATTTCGGCGCCAATTTAACCCAGGGGTTTCAACTGTTGGGGCAGGCGGCCGTTTTGAGCTTTGATGCTTACCACACCCGTTTTCAGCAGCAGGTTATCGTCGATTTTGACCAGAACCCGCAGGCGGTGAATTTTTATAATCTGGAGGGCAACTCCTACTCCAACAGCCTGCACACCCAGCTGGATATGGAACCTATACCCCGGCTGGATGTGCGCCTGGCCTATCGCTTTAATGATGTGCGGGTGGATTACGCCGGAGCCCGGCGGGAAAGGCCGTTCGTTTCGAAGCATCGCGCCTTTATCAATACCGCCTACGAAACCGCTGACCAGTGGGCCTTCGACCTGACGGTCAACTGGCAAGATACCCAGCGCTTGCCCATCACCACCGATAATCCGGAACCCTTCCGGCTCGACGCCCGCTCGCCGGACTTTTTCCAGGTCAACACGCAGGTGAGCAAGCGGTGGAACGAACAGTTTGAGCTGTACGCCGGGGTGGAAAACCTTTTGGACTTCCGGCAGGAGCATCCCATCCTGTCAAGTGCGGAGCCTTTCGGCGAATTTTTTGACGCCTCCATGGTTTGGGGGCCGGTGTTTGGACGGATGACGTATTTAGGGGTGCGGTACCGGATTGGGGAGGAGTGAACGTTGGAGGGGGAATTTTGATTTTTGATTTTTGATTTTGGATTTTGGATTTTGGATTTTTGATTTTGGATTTTTGATTTT
>CAYWHT010000226.1:0-6941 GCA_964458135.1 uncultured Saprospiraceae bacterium
GCACGAAGTACATCTGTTCCAATGGCGTTTCCCGGGGGTATAAATTCGTCGTTCGGCTTTCTTGGATGGCGTCGCCTACGGCCGCCATCTCAACTTCCTGTCTCAATTGCGTGTCTACTTTGGCGCGAGTGACCTCGCTGACCGTATCCCGGAACTCTTTCTGGGAAAAGGTGTCCGCGATGTCTTCGGTAGTTTCGACTTCCCCGACGAGGATGCGGCGAAAGTTGTCCGAATATTCCCGCTGAATGCGCAACTCAGCTTCCATCTCTTCCAACTGCCGGCGAAGGTTTTGCACCTCTTCACTCTGACGAATGTCTCCGTAGCCGGGAATGTACTGGCGAAGCGGCGTGAAAGCAATCAAAGTCCCGACAAGCAGGATGACGACTACTAAGATGGTGGCGGCAACGACGTATACGTTGAGCAGGGATAAACGGTAAGAGCCCATTTCCTCAAAAGTCTCGTTGTTCATGATGACCAGGCGGTAGGTGTGCCGCAATTTGTCAATCCAGCTTTGCTCATTATCGTTTTCGTGCATCATATTCTTTAATTTTACCCCCTGTCTTTCGTTTGGGCGGCCGGGAGTATCCAACGGGAATTCCGTAAAATAAAAATTCTTTTTAGGAGTTATCTACGAGTAAAAGGGCTAATGGCTGCTCCGCAAAATTAAGAGCTTGTTGGGAACTTACCCTTTGGCCTGCAAATGTGACCATCTATGGAACCTCCCTTCACCATTTTTTTATTCAAGAGCAGGGCCACTGCACCCCACCCTTGAATGTAGCGCTGCCGGGAGGCTCAAAAATGGCTTCGCAAGCATCCAAATCTGGTCATTTTCGGCATCAAAAGCAAACGCCCAACAAGCTTTAAAAGATCTCCTAAAGGTCAAAACCTAAACGGACTGGTTTTTACCAATATTTTGATTGATTAGTGAGTTTTTAAATTCTTTGGTTTGAGACGCTTAAGTACGCTTTTAGGTCTGGTGCTCGTATTTGTGATGCTTGCTTCCTGTGTAACCCAGAAGAAAAAAGACGAACAAGACCTTTCCCTTATCGGGAAATGGTATCACAACACCACGGCGCATTACAACGGATATTTCAACGCCGAGGAGTTGTACAAGGAGAGCCTTGCGCAACTCAATGAACAAAACCAGAACAACTTCAACGAAGTCTTGCCGGTTTACCCCTTCCTGGAAATCGACAACCCGCAAGCCGTAGCGGATCAGCTCGACAAAGCCACCGAAAAGCTGGCCCGCGTGGTGTCGCTCCACCGGCAAAGTAAGTGGACGGATGATTGCTATTTGTTGGTCGGTAAGGCGCAATATCTCAAGCAGGATTACGAATCGGCAGAAGAAACTTTCCGCTATTTGATCGATGAATTCGAGCCCGAGCCAGAATTCAACGATCCGGACGACCAGTCCGGCGAGGAGGGCGACGAAGACCAACAATCGGACGTTCAGGAAGCCCTAAATAAAGAAGGCCGGCAGGATTTTAGCGACCTGAGCAAGAAAGAACTCAAAAAATTGCGCAAGAAACAAGAAAAAGAACGCAAACGCCGGAATCGCCAAATTCGAAAAAACAAAAAGCGCAAGAAGAGCAAGAAAAAGCCCGAACCACCACAAGAAGAGGAAGCGGCTCAGGCCGATAGCACTGAAGCAAAGCCCGTCGCGGAAAACCAAGTTGAGCCGGAGGAGGAAACCGAGGAACCCATCGGCATGATCAGCATTATGGATGCCCCGGACGAAGCTGCGGCGTCGGGGGAAGGGCCCGATGACGGTCTCTTACAACACCGCCCGGCCTACCAGGAAGGTAAGTTGTGGCTGGCTCGTACGCTCATTGAGCGCGATAAATACAGCCTGGCCACTCGCTTACTCAATCAACTTGAGCAAGACCCGGGCACTTACAAAGATGTTCGCCGCGAAGTAGCCGTCGCCAAAGCCCACCAGTTTATCCGGCTAAATGATTACGCCAGCTCCCTGGCGGCCCTCGAGGACGCCATTCAGATGGCTAACGACCGGCAAAAAAAAGCGCGCTACGCCTTCATCATCGCCCAGCTCGGCGAAAACCTCGGTCAGCGCCAAAGAGCCAACGAAGCTTTCCGGCGGGTGCTGACCTACGGGCCCGATTACGAAATGGAATTCAACGCCCGCCTCAGTATCGTGCGCAACGGCTGGGAAAGTGGCGCCCAAACCCCCGCCCAGGCTCAATCGGAATTGGAGAATATGCTAGCCGATATCAAAAATGAAGATTACCAGGATCAATTATATTTCACCCTGGCGAATATCGAACTCAAAGATGGTGACCGGCAAACCGGCATCGAGTACCTGCAAAAATCACTGGATAATAGCCGTCAAAATACCCTCCAACGCGCCGAATCTTATTTGCGCCTGGCCGATCTCTATATGGAAGAAGAAAATTTCCTGCAGGCCGAAGAAAATTACGCCAACGCGCTGGAAACCATGCCCACCAATGACGAAAGGTACAATCGCGTGCAACGGCTGCGTAATAATCTCGAAGAAATTGCCGAAAACATCAAGACGGTACAGTTGCAGGACAGCCTCCTGAAAATTGCCGCCATGTCGGACAAAGAGCAACGGGAGCTGGCTTTCGCCATCAAGAAAAAAGAACAGCAGGAGCGTTTGGAGCGCATCAGTCAACAGGCCAACGGCCAGGGCGGCGGCAACTCCACAAGAGCCACCCGCACCGCCCGGGGCGTTAGGCAGGGTGGAGGCCGGGTCGGGATCGGCAGCCGCGAAAGCTCCTTTTTCGCCTACGATGACAAAACCGTAAAGAGAGGCAATAGGCAATTCATCAGTAAGTGGGGCAACCGCGATTTACGAGATAATTGGCGCCGCTCCAACGCCCAGCAGTCGGAAGACTTCGACGCGGATATCGCCGAGGAAGAATTCGCCTCGGAAGCCCTCACCGAACAGGAGCTAGCAGAAGTACTGGCCAATGTGCCCCAAACCCAAAGCGAAATGCTGGCGGCAAAGGTGAAAGTTCAGGAAGCCCTCTTCAACCTGGGCACGCTTTACCGCGAGCGACTGGAAAATAACGAAAAGGCGGTCGAGGCCCTCGAAACCCTCAACGACCGCTTCCCCGCTTCCAATTTCGAACTCGACTCCTGGTATTACCTCTACCTGGCTCACCAGGATTTGGGTAATAACGCGAAAGCCCAAAACTACGCCAATAAGATCCTCGAAAAATATCCCGGCACGACCTACGCCAACGTCATTCAGGATCCGAATTACGCACAACAGATGCAAAGCCAGCAAGAGCGGCTCAATGCTTATTACGACGAGGCCTACAACGCCTACCAGAACGGAAAATACCAGCTGGCTTACCAGAAAACCCAAGAGGTGGGGCGCAAGTTTGGCTCCAAAAACACCATGAAATCCAAATTTGCGCTGTTAACGGCCCTGTGCACGGGCAACCTGCAGGGAAAAGCCGCCTATATCAACGCCCTCAAGGAAGTGGTGGCCCGCTATCCCGATACGCCGGAAGAGCGGCGCGCCAACGAAATTCTCCGGCTGCTGGGCGTTAGCGGCGCCAGCCTGCCCGGACGGCAACAGGAGCAAGAAAGAAAGTTCAAAGTGGAGGACCAACAACTCCATTACTTCATCATCGTTTTCAAGGGCGACGTCGCCCTCAATGAAGCCAAAATTGCGCTGTCGCAATACCACCAGCAATACCACAAACTGGATAACTTGTCCTTCAGCAACCTTTATCTCGGGCAAAACGACGGCGAGCGTTCGCCCATGCTCATCGTAAGGCGCTTTAGAAACAAAAAGGAGGCCATGAAGTACTATTACGGTGTTCAGCGCAACCGTAAAGACTTTCTTGATCCCCAAATGAATTACGAGTACTACGTCGTTTCCCAGAATAACTACCGGGAAATTTTGCGCACCAAATCCGTGGAGGGATATCCCGCCTTTTTTCAGAACAACTATTTGCGATAGCAAACGGGATAGCCCGGACGGTTGAGCGGTCAGGTTGGCAAAACTCCCAGCCTGACCGCTTTGTTTTTTTTAAAAAAATCACCGCTATGCTGGTTCGCCTTATTTTTTCTCTTGCTTTTCTGGGAGTGATCAGTCTCGTTCGGGCCCAACCCGAATGGGAATTGCGTAAGCAGCAAGATGGAATCCAGGTTTTTACCAGCGCGTGGCCCAATTCCGGATTTGAAGCCTTTCGGGGGGAGACCCTGGTCGATGCGCCCCTGTCCAGTATTATAGCCGTCTTACAGGACGTGGCGCGTTACGATGAATGGATGCCCAATGCGCGCCAAACCCGCTTACTGGATAGAGAGGGGGATTCCCGCCTGCTTTTTTACATACGCACCAAGACGCCCTGGCCAGTGCGGGATCGCGACGGGGTTTACGACTGTCGGTTTCAACGGCTTTCCGGCGGCAGCGTAAAAATTGAAATCGGTTGTCAGGCCGATGCGCAACCCGAAGCAGACGGTGTCGTCCGCATTCGGGAAGCGGAAGGCTTCTGGATACTCCAACCTCAAGAAAAGCAGGTGAAAGTAGTGTACCAGGTGCACGCCGAACCCGGTGGCGCGATTCCCGCCTGGCTGGCTAATCTGGGCCTGGTGGGCATTCCTTTTGTTACTTTACAGGAATTGAAAAGCCGGGTCAAGATGGCGGCCTATCGGGACCAGACCTTTAGCTTTTTGAATCCGGAGCGGTCAAGCGAGAAGTGACGGTACTTGGCCAGTGCTTATTCTTCTTCCTGGTCGATGATATCTACGAGCCGGTGTCTAACGGCCAACATGATCAGCCCCGCTATGTTGCGGGAGCCCGTCTTGGCGAGTAAATTCTGTTTATGAGACTCGATGGTGCGGACACTGATGGACAGTTCATCCGCGATCTCCCGGTTGGAAAGATCCCGGGCAATGAGTCGCAACACTTCCAATTCTCGGCGGGAAAGATTGAAAGGATCTGCTTTTCCTTCGCCGGCGGGAACGGAGGCGCGGTTTTCCCTAGGCAGGGCAGATGTGAGATAGGATTTTCCTGCTACGACTTCCCGTATTGCCTGGTACAACTCTTTCCGGTTGCAATTCTTTAGCACGTAACCGCTCGCGCCGGCCCTGAGCATTTGACGAATATGGGGGGTATCCTTGACCATCGTCAGGGCAATTACTTTGATCCCTTCCCGGAATTCCCGGAAAAGCCTGGCCGTGCATTCTATGCCGTCAATTACCGGCATATTGATGTCCATGAGTATGACATCGGGTTTTGCATCCATCGCCCGGATGCGGTTTAACGTTTCTTCGCAATTGGCGGCTTTCCCGCAGACGATGAATTGATCATTTTCCTCAATCAACGCCACGATCCCATCCCGTACAATCTGGTGGTCATCGGTGACAAACACACTTATCTTTTCCATTTCGGTAAAGGGTTCATTAACCCGGATTATGCATGGGGTCTTCGTCACGAGAAGCCAAACTGCCCGCCCGGTGAAATACCGCAGGTAAAGCTTCGCTTTATTTCACCGGGCGGGCAGTTTGGCTTCGCAGTAGATGAATTCATGCATAATCCGGGCTAAAGCTATTTGGGTATTTTGATTTCGTACACTTTACCCCTGCGATTGGTTAGTCGGGAATGTAGCAGCCAGGGGTTATAGACCTTGAGCATCCGGTAGTTGGCGCCGTGTTCGACGGCAAAATCGCCAAGGTTGGAAATACTCGTATCGACTTTGACGATTCGATAATCGGTCAATGGGCGGTAAGTATGTTCTTCTTCAATGTAAAATCCAAAATCGGAGGGATGGCTCAATATTTCCTTAAGGGCGACGAGCCGGAACAAATAGCGGGAGGTTTCCTGGTTGAGGTTGAGCTCGTAAAAATTTTTCGCCCGTTGTTCCCGTAGGGAGCGGGCCAAACGAGTACCCCCCAGGTTGTAAGAAACCGCGGCCAGCGTCCAGCTGCCGAAGCGCTCGTAATGTTCTTTGATATACGAGCAAAAGGCCCGCGTGGCTTTTTCGAGATGGTAGCGTTCGTCTACTTCCCGGTTGACCTCCATGTCGTAGGCGCTAGCCATCGCCGGCATGAATTGCCAAATGCCCTTGGCGCCGGCCGGAGAAACGGCATTGCGCAGACTGCTCTCGGCTACGGCGAGGTACTTAAAATCATCCGGAATGCCATTTTTCGCCAAAATAGGCTCAATGACCGGAAAGTATTTTCCGGCATTCTTGATGCTCAAAATGGTGTTGGAATGGTAGTAGGTGTTGACGACCAATTCCCGGTCCAAGCGCTGCCGCACGTCAAAATTATCCATCGGCAACGGCTCTCCCGCAAAATCGAAGGGGCGATCCAGGTCGATAGGTTTAACTACCTGGGCAATGACTTTTTGCGCATCGGCCGGGTAAGCCGCCGCCGCCCCCCGGACAGCATCCTGGTAGCGGCCGGAATAACCCAACAACAGGACTACGGCAACTACGGCGATAAACAGTAAGCCATAAATACGTACCGATCTGTTGACCATGGTGCAAGGATTAATGGTCTCCGTGGGGCTACTATCTTAAAAATAGTAATTTTTACGCTTATTTGCTCACCTTTCTCGGCTTCTTGTAAATGGGAACGGTAGAGCAAGGTTCTCCGTACATAATGGTTTTAGCGTAGGGCCGTAGCAAGCGGGTCAGCTCCGTGTAAGCCGACAGTGGAACGGGCTTATCGCTACATCCTTTGATGATGATGCGTTCGTCTTCGTACTGTGCCGGGTCCATTTTGGCTAAAGCTTCGTGGATGGTCTTGGCGAAATAAGCTTCCCGGTCTCCCTGAAATACATCCCGGGCGTAGGGAGCCGCCTGCGAAGTCACCAGCATGTAAGCCCAGATGGGTATGATGGCGTCCGTGGAGCAATAGATGAGCAGGACCTTGCCTTCGTACTGCGACCAATCGTGCGCCTTCACCGACTCCCGGAAATCCTTTTCTTTGAGAATCAGGCC
>CAYWHT010000227.1:0-6935 GCA_964458135.1 uncultured Saprospiraceae bacterium
GCTCAACGTATCCAGGGATGCGCCTGCGCGGCTCATTCCTGCGAGCGACCAGGCCGGACAATCATTTGCGCCGTTCACTAAGAAAATTCATGCATAATCCGGGTTAAGTGGAATCCACATCGTTAAGAGGTACGGCTCCTGCTACCGGGAAGAGCCCTGGCTGAACGATAGCTGTTTTTCAACACCCCATTCCCATTTTTATTGGATTGGTCGACTTTTCGGAGCGCACTCACCATTATTCAAATAAGCCCTCTCGACTTCAACTCCAAATACTTATTAATCGTATTGATCGAAAGATCTTCCGGGCGGGTGAGAACGGCCTGGATGCCAAATTGCTGCAGCTTCTGCACCATGCGGGCCTTTTCGTTGAGGAATTGCTGTGCGTCGGTCTGGGAGAAGAACACTTCCAGTCACTCAACAACCGATTCCCTATAATCGCGTATAAAGGTATTTTCGAAAAAGATGACCACCAGCAGGTGGGCGTTGTTGATGCGCCGCAGGATGGGCAGCACGCGTTCGAGCGCGTACATGCTTTCGAAATTGGAATACAGCAGCAGCAAGCTTCGGCCCCGGATCAGCTTGCGGGCGCCGTAGAAGAGCAGCTCGTAATTGGCTTCCAGGGGGCGTTCTTTTTCCTGGTAGAGCGCCTGAATGATCTTATTGAGCTGGGTGGGTTTACTATCGGCTTTAATGGTGGCGCCGATCTTATCGGAGAAGGTAATCAGGCCGGCGCGGTCGTATTTTTGCAGTGCGATATTGGAAATGACCAGACTGGTGTTGATGGCGTAATCCATGAGGCTCAGGCCCTCGAAGGGCATCTTCATGGAGCGGCTTTTGTCGATGATGTTGTACACCTGCTGGGCGCGCTCGTCCTCGTACTGGTTGACCATCAGGGTAGCCTTGCGGCTGCTGGCTTTCCAGTTGATGGAGCGGTAGTCGTCGCCGCGCACGTAATTTTTGATCTGCTCGAATTCGTAGCTGTGGCCGATTCGGCGGATCTTTTTGAGCCCTTTGGGCTGACTGGTGCGATCGAAGGCCCGCAGTTCGTAGCGCTTCATTTGAGCGATGGAAGGGTAAACCGGCACTTCGGCCGTATTTCCGGCCCGAAACCGCCGCTGCAAAAATCCGAGGCGGGTGGAAGCAAACAGGTTGATGTGGCCGAAGTCGTAGGCGCCGCGCTCCAGGGGGCGGAGTTGGTATTGGATGTCGCTCTCCGATTGCGGGCTTAGGTACAGTTGCCGCTCAAAATCGCGGATCTGAAACTGCACGGGCAATTCATCGATAATCGTCAATCGCAGCGGCTGAGCGGTAGGATTGCGCAGGTTGATGCGTACCGCATTTTGATCGCCGAGCGAAAACACCTTGGGCAAGTGGCGGGTTGCTTCCACCAGCTTATCCTCCCGGAAAAGCAGCCAAGCATCCAGCCCAATCAATGCGAGCACCAGCACCAATGCGGCCTGGGCCAGGGGAAAGAGCGGGGTCAAGGGGAAACCCGCTACAAACAACAGGATCAACCCACCGAAGAGGTAAAAAAAGCGATGGCTTAAATACAAATCCCGCATACCAACCTATCTGGGCACCTCAATTTTTTGGATAATCTCCCGGATGACATCCCGGGTTTCAAAACCTTCCATCTCCCTTTCCGGGGTCAGGATCACCCGGTGGTTGAGCACCGGGTAGGCCACGTATTGGATATCTTCCGGAGTGACGAAATCGCGCCCCTGCATGGCCGCAACGGCTTTGGCCGTCTTCATAATGGCGAGGGAAGCTCGCGGGGAAGCGCCCAGGAAGAGATCGCCCTCGTTGCGGGTGCCGTGCACAATGTCGGCAATGTAGTCGAGCAGCTCATCCCGGATGAATACCCTTTCGATCAGCCCCTGGCATTCCCGGATTTCGTTTTCCGAGAAAACGGTTTTAATCTCCTGCCGCTGGTTGAGTTTGAAATCGCTGCGGAAGCGGCGCAAAATTTCTTTTTCCTCCTGCAGCTTGGGGTAGGTGAGGTTGATCTTGATCAGAAAGCGGTCGAGCTGCGCTTCCGGAAGCTTATAGGTGCCTTCCTGCTCAATCGGATTTTGGGTGGCGATGACGAAGAAGGGAAAGCCGAGGTGGTAGGTCTCCCCGTCAACCGTCACCTGTTGCTCCTCCATCACTTCGAAAAGCGCAGCCTGCGTTTTGGCGGGCGCCCGGTTGATCTCATCGATGAGCACGATATTGGCGAAGATGGGACCGGCGTTGAAGAAAAACTCGGATTCCTTCATATTGAATACGGTGGTGCCGATCACATCGCTGGGCATCAGGTCGGGCGTAAATTGAATGCGGGAGAAGTTCACGTCCAGCGTCCGGGCCAGCAGTTTGGCGGCGAGGGTCTTGGCGATGCCCGGCACCCCCTCCACAATGACGTGCCCGCCGGTAAAGATACCGGCCAGCAACAAGTCGATCATCTCTTCCTGCCCGATGATGACTTTGCGAATCTCCTCCTTAATCCGGTCGACGGCCACCTTGATCCGCGTGAGGTCGAGGCGGCTCTCCCGCCAGGGTTCCGCGGAGGGTTCCGCAGGCGGTTCGTAAGGGGAGCGCGGCCCTTCCCGCGATTCCCATTTATCCTGATCGTTATATTCGTCCGAATGCATGATTGCGGTAATTTTTAATCTTTTTCCCAAAAGGAAGAGGGTTTCTAAATTATTAATGGCGTCAATAAAACACGGCTTTCAGAAAACGATGCTAAGCACCAATCCAAAATCTTTACCCGGCCGACAAAGGAGGACGGGCAAAATCTACTAGCGCCTCCCCCCCTTCCATTACTTGCACGCCTGATAAAACGCATACAACCGCCGGTGAAAATCAACCAACGTATTCTCCGAAACAAAGGAGGAACTATCGATATTCCGGTAAATTTTAAGAATATGGTCAATCTCTTCGCGCGGCGCTTCCGAGCGCGTGGCCAACGCTTCGGCAAAAGCCTCATCGAGCTCCACCACCTGCAATTGGTAGCGATCGTGCAAATATTAGCGAAACAGTTTCATTGTTTGATGCGCCAGCCGCCGGTGGTTGCCTTGTAAAAAGTATAAACGGCCGATGGTGGCGAGAAATTCCAGCGAGGTATTGGTATTGGGCTCTTTGACCGGAATGATGCGTTGCCGCCGCTTGGCGCCGAACAGCAGGTACAGCAATCCCGTAGCCAACAATAAATACCAGGCCCAGGCCAGCGGGGGCTGACTGAGCACGTAACTCAGCGGGCTCTCCGTATTCAAGCGTCGCTCGGCGGTTCCGTCGGAGTTCCGGCTCCGCCCCACCGCTTCCGAAACTTTGCTGTATTCATCCCAGTAAATGGGGCCTTCCTCCAGGTGTGAAAAGACCTTTTCCGCGTATTGCACCGCCGGGGTATCCAGCATGCTGATATTGGCGAAAACCAGGGGCGCGGTATGCAGGTAAAAATACCCGTCGCCGTAGGGCGCCTGCGCAAAATTCACCAACGAGTCTTTGAAGTAACCCAGCGCCCGCAGGCCGGAATCCTGCTGGCAAAAATATTGCTGCTCGATATATTGCCAGCGGTAGGGCAGGTAGCGGTCTTTTTTCCGGTAGCGGTACTGGTGGGCGGAATCGGGATTCCAGGCCGGACGCAACAGGCGCATCGTCGCCGCCGTATCGAAAAAGGTGGCGTAATCGTCCCAGTAGGCATTCTCACATTCGTAATAGTAGAGGTAGAACATGAGATCGAAAGGGATGGTCCGGCTGGACAGGAACGCCCGGTTGCCGCCGGCCACAAAAGAGAGCAAAGATTGCACGTCGGCCGAGTCGAGATAGAGCGCCTCCCCGACGAAAACGTAATTGGCGACAGCCGCTTCGCCATCGGTGGGCAGGTTGCCACGCAAGCTGTCGACCATCACCACTAATTCCTGCCCCGGATAGTAAGCTTCCAGGAGCTGGCGGAGGACGTCAGCGCCGTAGGGATCGCGGCTATCCTGAGCGTAATCTTCCGTCCAGTCGTAGCGCTTTCCGTTATCGCGGAATAGCAGCACCAGGCCGATGACCAGCAAAAGGATGCCGGCAATAATCCAGAGCTGTCGTTTTGTTATGGTTGTCGCCATGCCTTAATTCACAAATTCTTCGACCCCTGTTGCCTGATTTGGGCGACCATCCGCTCGAATTTCTCCGCCAGGGCGGCGTAATCGCCGGCGCCGATGCGGTGCTCCCCGTACCAAACTTCTTCGAAGATACGCGTTATTTCCCGGAACGTGGGCTGCAGCTTCGTGTTTCGCAATTCCAGCAGGTAGTCCCGGTTGGTTTTATCCCGCTTCCAGCGAATGAAGCGACCCGCCGCCAAAGCCTTGAGCACCGAGAGGTATTGCAGCCGCAGGGCCAAAGGGTAATTGCCCTGCGCCACGGCCCGCCCGATATAATCTTCCGGCTCCTGCTCCGGCAGGTTTTCTTCGATTTGCGTGACGTCCAGCGCTTCGGTAGCCTCCGTATCTTTATTGCGCTTCCGGCGCAGCACGATATCCATGCCCAGCAGGGAGCGCAAAAGAAAAAACAGGAGAATACCCACTAACACAATTACTAGAATGCGCAGCACCACCCCCAAGGCCCGGAAGTTGCGCCAGAAATCACCCCAGCTGTTGCGGTTCGGGGAAGGTGATTCGGTGCGCTCCCGCTGTTGCAGGCTGTCCTGCTCCCGGCGCAGCGTATCTTCTTCGGAGAAATAATCCAGGTCCTCGGTGGCTTTTCTCCATACTTCCCTGTCAAACGGTCGCTCGTCCACCGCCGGTGGAGCGCCGCTTTGGGCGCTACCGGCGGATGGCCAAATAAATAATACCGGTAAAAACGGGATTAAAATAAATATTGCAGGATAAAGACCGGTTTTTCGCTTCATGCCTCGCCGTTTTGTTCCTCCCGCAGCATGCCCTGGATCTCCTGTCGCTGACCTATTTTGTGGATACGCTTCTGCAGATGGGGCGCCTCCTTAATTTCACGCAGCGAAAAATAGAGCATGCCGATCCCGGAAATGAGCAACCCGTAAAGTAGGTGGAGCAATAGCACCGAGGTAAAGGTAAGGACGATCACGCTCAATTGGTCCATTGCTGCGGGCTCCAATTGCACCAGCCAACTGATCAGGTCGAGATAGAAAGACAGGATGACGGTATCCAGGATGGAGAAGAACAGCAGGCTGGTCATGCTCAATACCAGGAATAGGTTGAGCATGCGGCCGTAATTACCGCTTAGCAAAAACAGGGCGCGTTGCATAGCGCTAAGCAGGTTGCGCTTTTCCAGTTGCATCACGAAATTCCAAAGCATGGGTATGCCGAAGAGAAACAATACCAGGAAGACTGTAAACCACTGGTTCGTCCATAAAACGAGCTGCATGACCGCCAGGCCCGCCATCATCTTGAGGGCGTTCAGCAGCAATCCCACCGGCCTGGAAGGCCGCCCGGGCTCGTACTCCCGGATCAACAGGCCGTTGATCATGCTGGTGAGAATGGCGAAGACCAGTAGATTGACCAAAGGCAGAAACGGCATCTGGGGGTTGACAAAAAATTGGTTGATCACACTCAATGTACCCAGGATGCGATTCGGGTAGGTAAAAATCTCCGTGGGCGCCCGTTGCGCCAGTCCGAAAGCACCCAGGCAATACAGCGCCGTCGTAATCAGGGAAGTGGTGATGATGCGGCCGGACTGTCTTTTAAAAAATACGAAGACCGAAGCGAAGATTTCCCCCGGCGACAGGATGCCGGAAAAATTCAAATTTTCCTGGGTCATGGGCAGCACCCGGGGATCGCGCCGGTTGCGCCAGTTAGGGTTGCGGGCTTTCATCACCGGGTACCAGACGAAATAGGTCAGCACAAAAAGCAGACAGATTAGGATGAATACTCCCCGCACCAGGTCGGGCGTTTCCGTATAGCGAGTCAAAAAGCCTTCGATAAAGCCCGCCAAAATGATGATGGGCGTAATGCCGATCATGATCTTCAAACCACGGCGCGCCGAGTGCTGAAAGGCCTGTATGCGGGTGAGCGTGCCGGGAAATACCAGTCCGCGCCCCATGGTGATGCCGGCCGCGCCGGCGATGATGATGGCCGAGATCTCCAGCGTGCCGTGGGTCCAGATCGTGAGAAAAGATTCCCGGAATAGCCCCTGCTCGATGAAAAAGTATTGGAAGCTGCCCACCATAATGCCGTTGCTGATCATAATGGCCACGGTGCCGATGGCGAAGATGGCCCCCAGCACGAAAGTGAGAAAGGCCACGAACAAATTGTTAGCGGTAATGCCCAGTGACATGCCCAGCCGCCCCTTTTCCTTGTAAACCGCCATGGGGTCTCCCGATTCGATATTCTCCAGCGTCATTTCCACGTAGCGATCGCCCAGAATTACCCGCGGAAATTCGGGATCCATGAAGCTGGACACCACCCCGATGGTGAAGGCCAGCAAGAAAACCAAAGCCGAAAGGCGGAAGGCGCGCCGCGATTCGTACACCAGTAACGGCAACTCATCGGTCCAGAAGGTGATCAGCCGGCGGAACTGGGAACGGCGGTGGCGGTAGAGCTGCAGGAAGATGCGCTGGGCCAGGCTGTTGAGGTAGACGCGCACCGAGCGGTTGGGGTAGAAGGTGCGGGAATAGGAGAGGTCGTCGGTAATTTGCACGAAGAGCTCGTTGAGCTTTTCCGGATCGGCCGACTGGCCGTCGAGGATTTGCTCAAATTCTTGCCACTTTTCTTTATTTTGCTGGATAAAATTCGTTTCACGCAAGGCCGGCAGTTACTTTAGAAAAACTATTTTAAGAAATTAATTGTAAAGATACAAGTTGCGCCGCAACGGGGCGCCTGACACGCATTCGAAATTAAAGCAAGGTGAAAAAGATCCGGTGCATCCCACGTAATCAAGGTAATCGATAGTCTGACAACGCAAGATTTGTGAATGCTGACTGGCTCTTTTTAGCTTCGCTG
>CAYWHT010000228.1:0-3179 GCA_964458135.1 uncultured Saprospiraceae bacterium
TCCATAGATGGTCATTTGCAGGCCAAAGGGTAAATCCTGTGGAATTCGCAGAGCGCGACTATTCCACAGGGTAAACTCCCGACAAGCTCTAACCCGGATCAGGCATGAATTCATCTACTGCGAAGCCAAACTGCCCGCCCGGTGAAATAAAGCGAAGCTTTACCTGCGGTATTTCAAGGGGCGAGCAGTTTGGCTTCTCCTGACGAAGAACCCATGCATAATCCGGGTTAAATCTGCGTCAATCCCATGCATCCGGGGCGGTCTGCCGAAGATGAGGCTTAAAAAAAGCACTCCCCGAACAGGGAGCGCTTGAAAGCCTTTTTCATCAGCAAAGGAATGGAAGGCGACCGCATCAGGCAGTAGCCAAATCGGCCTCCGTTTTGGAAACTGCAATGCTTACAATGTACAATCCAAAGCCGGCCTTGGCGAGAATATCCGCCAGAGCGTAGCCTACTTGCTCGGCCACCAGCGCTGTAGAGCCCGTCAAGCCAATCAAAGGCCATAAGTAAACAAAGGCATACCAGATAAAGACAATGGTCAGCAAGTTTCTCGCTCTGCCGAGCTCGATTTTGACCTTTTCAGGCTGGTCGCCCATATTTTTGTTAATTCCCCTCCAGAGATTAATCAAGACGTAGACCATAGCAACGGTGGCCAGTGTCCAGTAAATCCACTTGGTGGGATCTTGTTCGGGCATCACTTCGCCGGGATATCCTAACAATACCATCAGCACAATACCAATTACCAATTTCACCTTCAAATTGAAAGCTTCTCTGGTTTTGATATTGAGCACATCTACAATTTCGACCATTAACAGCGGCACCGTTAGTAGCCAATCGACATAGCGGTAAGATTCCCTGAATTGTTTGGAAGTAGCCGCAAATACCCCGCCCTCCAAATCAAAAGCCGCACTCCAGCTTTCAAAAAGACGGAAGTAGTGATAACAAGCAATAACGACTACCAAACCGGCGTAAATCAAAGCCGGACGATAGGGCTTTTCCACTTGAGCCGTGCTCAGAAAAAAGTAGATTGCCGCCGCGCCCATCGTTGCGATGACAAACGAAAGCACATTGTACACAATGTTGAATTCCAAAGGTGTGAGTTCCATACTAAAAGGTGTTTTAAGTGGTGTATTTATTCCTCTTAACTTCCATCCTTTTCTCTGTGTTTATAACTTTTATGAATTTCTAATAGAGCTTCAACAAAAAAAGAACTCTGACGACAAAAAAACTTCATTTCTAAAAAAACTCCTATTAATCAATAGTTTAATTCTTCTACAAGAACGAAAAGCTTCAATGATAAACGGTTGGATACGGTGGCTAAGAATGAAGAGATGCCTACCGGATCACGCTCTTTTTGCAAAAAATTTATCATCTTGCCGCAGTTATAGCCGGCCAACCTAAAATTTGTGAATGCCGGCTAGACCGACTATAGAACTTGTTGGGATTTTGCCTTTTGGGCCACCCTCGCCAAATTTTGTGCTGAACAAGGTCTTAAAAACAAAAAACAGTCATTCATGATTTTAGAAAACAAGGTAGCCATCGTCACCGGCGCCAGCCGGGGGGTTGGCGCCGCCATAGCCCGGGCGCTGGCCCGGGAAGGAGCGATGGTGTGCGTCAATTATTTTAGCAGCCGGGAAAAAGCCGAAGCCGTAGTGCAAGACATCCGAGAGCAGGGCGGACAAGCGGTTGCTCTTCAGGCCGACGTTACCGACGCTGCCCAGGTCCGGAAAATGACGGACCGGATAGCTGAAGACTTTGGCCGGATTGACATTCTGGTCAACAATGCCCTGCCCACTTATCGATTTGATCCCGCCGCCGCCTACACCAGCATTGAAACGGTGGAATGGAAGCATTTCACCCAGCAAATTGACGGAGCTGTCAAGGGAGCGATTCATACCGTACAAGCGGCTCTTCCCTACCTTAAGCAACAGGCTTCCGGCAAAATCATCAATATCTCCACCAATTTGGTATACAATCCGGTGGTCACCTACTACGATTACACCACTGCCAAGGCGGGGCTGGTAGGCCTGAGCCGCAATCTGGCCGCCGAGCTCGGCCCCCACGGCATTCAAGTCAACCTCATTGCCGGCGGCCTGCTGCGCACCACCGACGCCAGCGCCACCACCACCGACGAGGTCTTCGATATCATCGCCGGCACAACTCCCTTGCGCCGGGCCATTTCGGTAGAGGAATTCGCCGAATCGGTGCTGTTTTTTGCTTCCGATTGGAGCAATGCAGTGACGGGACAGTCACTGGCGGTAGACGGGGGATTGACGATGCCGTAGTAAAACCGATTACGGTAGAAAATAGAAGGACGCGACATGGTAGCGCGCCCAGGACGATGCCCGCCAATACGGCCAGGCTATTTTTCAGGCTTGGATTCATTTTTGGTGTTGTTTTATTTCCGAAAATCAAATCCACTCAACGCCCCTTATTTTCGGCAACCGGTCCGATTATCATTCCCTTCGGCATGAAAACCTACTACCTACTCCTATTTATTTACCTGCTTTTCCCGGTGATAGGTTACTGGCAAATGCAGCAACCCGATTACCATACTGGGTTCAGGGAAGCGCCATCCGAACCCGAAGCGATCGCCCTTTGGAATAGCCGGGCGGAGGGGAAGTTATTGTTGAAATGGAGCCTTTGGGCCATCGCCTTTGCGATCTTGGGGCTTTTCCCGCTGATGGGGCTTCCCGGTATCTTGCCCTTGGCTTTTTATGAATTGACTGGTATTTTGCGTGGCGTGTTGGAGGGCGACAAACTATGGCCGGCGGCCATTATCGTCAGTATACTATGGCCGTTGGGCATTCCATTGGGGCTCTCATTACGTCAGCTTGGCCTTTGGACCCAAACGGGCTGGGTGGGTGCTCACGGCCCGTGGGTAGGCCTGTTTGCCTGGCTCGTAGGAATAGGATTTTTGTTGCGGCGCCATCGTTGATTCGAAGCGCGGCGGCAGCCCATGCCCTGCAGGAACTTGGCTTTGCGTTCGTGCATCGCATCCGTCAACTCCAAATCGGTTAAAGTAGTCCCATTCGCCTCCCAGTCGGTCGAATACGCCGTTAACGACGGCCTCGGGGCCGAATTCTTTTGGGAATCGATTGGAAGTCCATTGTTTTTCGTTTTGGTTAATCTGGATAGCAGCTTAAAGCTGTTGAAAAACCGGCTTATCCAGATCTATCC
>CAYWHT010000228.1:3189-5816 GCA_964458135.1 uncultured Saprospiraceae bacterium
CTGATTCTCTTTATCGCTTTTTTTCGTAGATGCCCGCAAATCCGCACTCCATCCCGTGCGCTTCACAATTCTCCTCCTCCAGTTTTAAGCCCTGCGTCACAAATTGGAAGGTCAATTCCTGGCAATCTTCGGAAGAAAAGCTCCCCTGTAAATCGTCACCCATTTTCACCACCCCGGACAATCTACCCGTACAGCCCTTTTGATTGGCCGTGGCGATTTCAAAGGAAAAGTTACCGTTTTCGGCATGGTTCATCACCACCGTCGCCATCGAGCTTCCCCCCTGGTTCTCCGGATTGATGTAGATACCGGTATAGTTTTCCATCTCCGCGTCGGACATTCCGGAGGAAGCGGCCTGCTCCGTGTTGACTTCCACCTTTTTTTGGCTGGCGCCGTCTTCACCATTAGGTGGATTGGAAGCCGAACTATTTTCCTCGGTTGTGGAGGAGGTGCAGGAAGCGACCATAATCCACAAAAAGAGCGGAAGGAATAGCTGTTGTCGAATTTTCATTTTGTTGGCACTTTTTGATTCTATCGGAACGAAAGCATATCCCCAAATGTCATGAATCGAATTGGATATTAAATGATACTTTCGCGTTTCACACTAAAATTTTTTTCCGGAAATCCAGCGCAATAGTGGATCAATTTTTGACATTATTAAAAAGATTTTTTTACTCCCCCATCCAAATAGCTACCACCTATGCACTACTCCACACTATGCTTGGTTTTTACTTCCCTGCTGATGAGTTGCAGCCCACAAAGATTTCCCACGGCTGCGAATCCGGAACCCGGGGCCGAGGTTTACCCCCGCCGTACGCTCGCCGCCGTCAACGCCCTCCGCAAAGAAGGCTGCCGCTGCGGCAACCGCCGTATGCCCCCCGCCCCGCCGCTGAACTGGGACAATCGCCTCCAAAAGGCCGCCCAACGCCACGCCGACGATATGCACCGCCACAACTTTTTCGATCACCGCGGCTCCGACGACAGCACCATGAGTGAACGGGCCGCCGAAGCCGGCTTCGAATGGTCCTATATCGCCGAAAATATCGCCTACGGCTACCCGAGCGCGGAAGCGGTCGTGCAAACCTGGAAAGAAAGCCCGGGCCACTGCGAGAATATGCTGGATCCCAACTACACCCGGATGGGAGTGGCGGAGCGGGGTGGGTATTGGGTGCAGGTGCTGGGAACCGGTCAGTAGCGCGGGGCTGCGCCCCGCATCCTGGCCCGAACCACAAGCAGCTGCCAAGCCCATCCCAATCCCAGTCATTATTCCGGAGAGGTAGCCACCTTAGTCAGGATCGGAAGCCTGATCTGCGAAGGATATTCCCCGCTATGGTGAACCCGGTTCCGCGCAACAACCCCTTCCTCCTCGTCGAAGTTGTCGCCGCCGGTATTCAGGTTGCGGCTAAAGCGCGGGAAGTTGCTACTCGAAACCTCGATCCGGATGCGATGGCCCTTGGCGAAATAGTTGCTCGTCGACATGGGGGTCATCTCCAGCTTATAGACCTCACCATCCTCCATGAATACCTCCTTGTCGTACCCTTCGCGGTAGCGCGCCCGCTGGATGGTCTCGTCCAGGTTGTAGGCGCGACCGTCAGGGTAAACGTCGATCAGCTTGATGGTGAAGTCGGTATCTTTAGCGTCGGAGGAAACATAAAGCGTGCTTTCGATGAAGCCGGTAACTTCTACCCCCTCTTCCAGGGGATCGGAAGTGTAAACCAGGATATCGTTGCGGGCTTCCATTTTTTGCTGGTCGAAAGAACCGCCTTTGACGGCGTTGCCGGTGCAGCAGACGTTGCCGCCGTAGGAGGGTACCGGATTCATGGGGTCGTAGGTGAAGGCATCGGTCGGCGCATTATCGCCGGGTTTCGTGCGGGTAAGCGCGCCATCGCCGTAGAGGCTGTTGGCGTTGCCGCCGCTGGAGAGGTAGAAGGTTTGCATCTCGGCCTGGCGGGGCGGCCACTGTTCGGCCTGCCGCCACTCGTTGGCGCCCATGGTGTAGTATTGCACCCGGGGCGTATTGGCTTTAAAATCGTTGTCTTCGCCCTTTAGCCACCAATCAAACCAGCCGTAAATTAACTCGTCGTAATTGAGGCGGGCGTCGCCCACATTGCGCTCACCTACGATGGTATTTTCCGTGGCCCGCTGGTAGGCACAGTGTAAGGTTGGCGCAATAACCAGATATTGATGATCCGCTACTTCTTCATCCTCAATGTTGTTGCGCACATGGTTGAAGAGCGCCAGGTTCGGACTGATCGACACGTCGTACCAGGAGCAAAACCAGAAACTGGGTACGCCGAATCCCATATCGTCGTGGTAGAGCCCGCCCTCGTACCAGGCCGGGTCATTGGGCTTGCGGACGATCATCTTGTCGAAGATCTCCCGCTTGCCGTGGATGTTCTTGATAATATCCTTTACGGGCAAGTGGGCCAGGGCCTCCGACATGTCGACGCGCGGATTTTCGGGCGCCAGATCGTAAAAACGGGAGATGCGTATCAAGTCTTCCTGCGTCGCGCCTTCCGGAATGCGCGGTTTGAATCGATCGTGCTCCACGCTGTACAGCCAGGCGATGAAAAGCATTTGCACCGCGCCGCCCCGGTACCAGTTGCCTTGCTCGTAGTAGTCTCCTACTC
>CAYWHT010000228.1:5826-6918 GCA_964458135.1 uncultured Saprospiraceae bacterium
CACCATGGCGGCGTGGGAAGGGTGATCGAGTGCGGCGACCGCCATTTGCCACTCGGCGGTGGAGGAGCACCCCAAGGTGCCGATCTTGCCGTTGCACCAGTCCTGGTTTTTCATCCAGGTGAAAGCGTCGTAGCCATCGGTGAGGGGAACGCCAAGGATGTCCCACTCCCCTTCGGAAAAATAACGCCCCCGTTCGTTTTGCACGACGTAGGCGTACCCGCGCCTGACGGCCTCGTAGGCCCGCTCCGCGGTGCGGGTGCGACGCTCGCCGTTGCCCCAGGAATTGAAATTGTAGGGCGTGCGGGAAAAGATGACGGGCACGGGCTCGTCGGTTTTGGGGCGGTAGATATCGGTACACAGGCGGATGCCGTCGCGCATGGGCATCATGACTTTTTGGTCGATGACGGCGATTTCCTCCAGTTTTTCCCAGATATTCGGGGAGGATTGGGCGGCGATAGATTGGGAAATACCGATACCGATCAGAAAAAGAAAACTAATGAGGAGTGAGTTTTTCATTTTACCAAAATTTGTGCTTTAAAAGTCTGGAGATGGTAAAACTAACTTTTTGACCCTGATTTTTTTCATTATTCCTTGACAACAAATTTTACCCTATCGATTTCATCAAAACCCGGGATCTGCGGTTTGCGGTCCGGAGCATTATAAAAGCATTGGTTAAGCATTTACTATAAAAAATAACCATCTTCCGTTAGCCTCACCGTATCTCCACCCGAACATTCGAATCCTCTAGTTCCAGTGGAATCCGCAACGTCCGCTCCCTCATTTCCCAGTCTTTCTTCCGGATTTTGCTCCCGTTGACGGTAATCTCCCGGGGCGCAGTTTCCCTGCCGTGCACGATCAACTCCACGGTACGCCGGGCGGGCCGTCCTTCGTAGTCGTACCCTTCGGGCAACATTTCAACCTTTAACATCCCTTCGCTCCTCCGGGCGGAAAACCGCAACAACTCATAAGCCTCCCGCCGCCAGGCAAATGGCGTCTCCCCATCATCTTCGTACATCTTTCCGGTACTTTCCGTAATCGAAAGATGATCGTAGTAGTGCACTTTCAAAGCTTCACTGCTATACTGCTGCGTGC
>CAYWHT010000229.1:0-6887 GCA_964458135.1 uncultured Saprospiraceae bacterium
AGCCTTTCGCCAAAAGACACCTGCCAAAGCGCAAAGTTACTTATTGCACAGTGTAATAACCGGGGATGCGCAGCCTCGCGGCCAAAATCCAAACCAGCGCTAAAGACTTCCTGAACAAATCAGTATTTTCGGGCCAAAACCAAGTTATAATGCAACGAATTACCGTAATCGGGGCGGGGACCATGGGCAACGGCATCGCCCACGTTTTCGCCATGAAAGGCTTTGAAGTCTCCCTGGTCGATATCGATCAATCGGCCCTCGATCAGGCTCTGGCCACCATTGGGAAGAATCTCGACCGGATGATTAAGAAGGAGAAAATTTCCGAGGCGGACAAGCGACAGACCCTGCAAAACCTGACCACATTTACCGATTTGCAGGAGGGAAGTAGCCGGGCGGAGTTGGTCGTCGAAGCCGCCACCGAAAAAACCGAGCTCAAGCTCAAGCTATTCAGCCAGTTGGACAAGGTAGCTCCTGGATCCGCTATCCTGGCCACCAATACCTCTTCCATTTCCATCACCCGGATTGCGGCCGTCACCAAGCGGCAGGAGGGGGTCATCGGCATGCACTTTATGAATCCCGTGCCGGTGATGAAGCTGGTGGAAGTTATCCGGGGCTACGCTACCAGTGACCAGACGACCCAAACCGTCATGGATTTATCGCGGCGGCTGGGCAAGGCGCCGGTAGAGGTAAATGACTACCCGGGCTTCGTGGCTAACCGCATTCTGATGCCCATGATCAATGAGGCCATCTATTCTTTGCACGAAGGGGTAGCGGGGGTGGAGGAGATCGATACGGTTATGAAATTAGGCATGGCGCACCCGATGGGGCCCCTGCAGCTGGCGGATTTTATCGGGCTGGATGTATGTCTTTCCATTCTAAAAGTATTGTACGAAGGTTTCGGCCATTCCAAGTACGCGCCCTGTCCGTTGCTGGTGAATATGGTTACCGCCGGTAAGACTGGCGTGAAGGGTGGGGAAGGGTTCTACACCTACGCGCAGGGCGCTAAGGAGTTGGTGGTCTCGCCGGCTTTTGCTTAAGCCCGAACAGCTTTACTTAAAGCGGCGCTTAAATTGCTCGAGTTCGCGCCGCTCTTTTTTGGTAGGCCGCCCGGCACCGCGTTCGCGTCGCTCCACGGGCGCTTTACCGACGAACCAGTCATTAAACTTATTGAGTTCTTCTTCGGCGGTGAGGTCTTCGTAGCATTCCTGCGCCTGGGGGGCGCCTACCCGCTTTTCCAGGAGGGCCAGCACTTTGAATTCAAAATTGAAGCCGTTTTTTTTAACCGCAACGTGCTCTCCCACTTGGAGGAGATAGGAAGGCTTAACGGGTTCTCCCTCCACTTTTACTTTTCCCGACTTACAGGTGTCGGTGGCCAAGGTGCGCGATTTGAAGATGCGCACGCTCCAAAGCCATTTGTCAATTCTTATTTTCTCCGCCATAACGCATTATCTTTTCGGCAGCACTATCCATAAAATAATATAAATCAACAAGCCCGGAAAGGCGGCGCTGAATATGGAAAATAAGACATACAGGATGCGGGTGGCGCTGCGCCCCCATTCGAAGTAATCGGCAATGCCCGCGCAAACGCCGCTGATCATGCCTTTGGAGGGGAGTCTTTTCAGTCTTTCTCGATTGGTCATATACGAATTAGAAAATTTAGAACTTGTTGGGAACTTGCTTTGGATGGGGTAAATCCCTTGGCAAGAGCTCTTATACTCGGCGTGAAACTTCCCGTACAAGCTTGCAGCGATCCAAAATCAAAGAGCCATCTCTAAACCCGCATCCGGTTCCGTTTAACCAGATAAGATTGCAAAATTTTGCGAAACCCTTCGTTGATATCCGCCTCGACAAAATCAATTTGGTATTGCAGGCACTTCATGCGGAGGCTTTCGGTAAACTCCGCCATCTGTTCGACGTAGTGATCCTTGACCTGATTGGATTGGAGCCGCACCTGTTCGCCCGTTTCCATATCGATAAAAAGGTAGGGTCTATTTTCGAATTCGAAGTCGATCTCCTTTGACTTATCCACCACATGGAAGAGGATGACCTCGTGTTTGTTGTGTTTGAGGTGCTGCAGGGCGGAAAACAAGCTTTCCAGTTTATCGCTTTGCTCGAACATATCGCTAAACACCACCACCATGGAGCGTTTGTGGATACTGTCGGCGATTTGGTGTAGCGCCTGGGCGGCCGAGGTGCTGCGGTTGCGCTCCGGGTTGTGAATCAGCTGGTCCAGGTAGGTGAGCATGAGCCGGTAGTGGGAAGTGCTGGTTTTACAGCGGGTGTGCTCGCGCACCTGATCGTCGAAGATGCTGAGGCCGAAGGCGTCGCGTTGCCGCTGCAGCAAATTCATGAGGGAGGCGGCGGCCAGGGCCGAAAACCGCAATTTGTTGATGTAGGCTTTAGTGTTTTTGCCCACTTCAGGAAAGTACATGGAGGAGGAGGCGTCGATTACGATCTGGCACCGCAAATTGGTTTCTTCTTCAAAACGCTTGACGAACAGCTTGTCGGTGCGGGCGTACACCTTCCAGTCGATATTCCGGGTAGATTCGCCCTGGTTGTAGAGGCGGTGTTCGGCGAATTCCACCGAGAAGCCATGGAAGGGGCTTTTGTGCAGACCGATAATGAAGCCCTCGACTACCTGCCGCGCCAGTAGTTCGAGATTGCCCAAATCCCGAGTGTCAAAGTTATCCCAAAAACTCATACGCAATGGTTAAAGTATTAGCGATAGCCCTCCGGGGTAAACGAAAACCCCTGTTGCCAAGGCCGGCAACAGGGGTTGTATGGTGCAAGCTTGCATCTTCGTTTAGAGATGAGCCTCGATCTTGTTTACCAGGTTCTGCTTGGAGGTCGTACCCACGTGCTTTTCCACCACTTCTCCATTCTTGAGGATCAGCAGGGTGGGAATGCTGCGGATACCGTACTTCATGGCAACTTCCGGATTGTGGTCCACATTGACTTTGCCGATTTTCACCTTTCCTTCGAATTCCTCGGACAATTCTTCGATAATCGGCGCGATCACGCGGCAGGGGCCACACCATTCTGCCCAAAAGTCAACTACGGCAACACCTTCATCGTCCAGTACGGTTTCCTGGAAGTTGGTATCTGTCAATTCGAGTGCCATTCTATACAATTTTGTTTTGAGTGATAAAATAAAACCAATCAGTTAACAATGCAATTAACCTATGAGTTGCAAAGTTAAATAATTCCTCGCAATGATTTGTCGATACTAGGACATTGATTGGCCGCGGTCATTCACCGGAATTCATTAAAATACGCTATGAAAAAAACGCTACGATTACTCAAGCCCTACCGCCGGCAACTATTTTGGATCGGACTAGGCTTATTGACCTTATTGTTACAGTACCTGGCCTATACGCATCCGGAAGTGACGGAAAGGTATTACAGCCGGGGCTTTTTTCTGGCCATCCGTTGGTCGATCGATCACCTGCTGGCCTGGTCTCCGGTAGCGCTGATTTATATTTTTTTATTGCTGTTGCTGGTCGTGATTTCCTGGCGCATTCGCAAATTTATCCGGCACCGGCAAGTTTGGTGGCGCAAGGGCCTTTCCGGCCTGCTCTCGGTGCTGGCCTTTGCGGGGGGCGGCTTTTTTTTCTTCCAGTTGCTGTGGGGCTTCAACTATAACCGGATTTCCATTGAAGAGCTACTGGGGTTAACATTGGAGCCTCTTTCCGCGAAAGACTTGCGCGAAGAGCTGGAAGAAGAGGCGGAACGACTGATCGCTTTTCGGGCAAGGGTTTCCGATACCGACTCTGTCTTGCTTTCGGCCGACAGTATGCCGCCTGATTTGGAAAACCGGTTGCGTCACAATCTGGAGCGTTGGCTCCGCGAGTACGATTTTCCCGCCGTCGGCCGCGTGCGGGGGCGCAAGATGCTTCCTGCGGGCATATTTCTTCGCTTCAGTTCGGCGGGCTTGTATTTTCCCTTTACCGGGGAGGGGCACGTGGATGCCGGATTGCATCCACTGCAAATTCCGGGCGTGATGACGCACGAGCTCGCCCACGGCTACGGGTTTGCCGATGAAGGGACTTGTAGTTTTCTGGCGTATTTGAGCTGCATACAGTCCGATGATCCCTTTATCGCCTATGCTGCACAGCTCGACTTTTGGCGCACCCTGGCCGTCAACTACTTGCGCCAGGAACCCAAGGCCTACCGGAAGTTTCGCGATAACCTTCCCTCCGGCATACGGGCGGATCTCGACGCCATCAATCAAACCCTCGATCGCTATCCGGATATCGTTCCGCGACTGCGCTACCGGGTGTACGATGCTTACCTCAAAAGCCAGGGCATTAAGGAGGGGATGCTTAACTACAACCGGGTCATTATGCTGGTGTATGCGTGGAAGCGGGCGCGGCGGAGTTGAGACGCGGGCATTACCCTCCCGATTTCTTCGTATTTGAATACCCCTGTTCTTTTAGCAAATCGACCACCGTATCCCGGTGGTTGCCCTGGATGAGGATTTCGCCTTCCTTGACCGTTCCTCCGACGCCGCATTTAGACTTCAGGAGTTTACCCAATGCTTTTAGATCTTCTTCGGGGCCGACAAAGCCGGTAACGAGGGTCACTTCTTTGCCTTTGCGTTTTTTGCGATCGATTAACACGCGCAACTGCTGTCGTTGTGGGGGAATGGCCTCCATTGCTTCATCCTGCTCCGGTTGTTCGTATTCGAAGTCCGGATTGGTGGAATAAACGATTCCGTCTTTTCGATTTTTCTTTTTTTTAGGCATATTTTACCGGCTTTCCCTGTGAAAAAATTCCAATTACCAATTTGTTGAAAGGATGCACAACAACTTGTGCGGATAATGTATTGATATTTCCAGGAATAACAAAGTTCACAAACTATCGCCATGAAAGGCCCGGATAACGAACCCCATTGCGTGGGAACCAGCAAGCTGCAAGTTCAACCGAATCATTCTCCCAAGGCGTTCACGACCGTTACGGACATCCTCAGGCACAAGCCGTCGAAATTATTCGTGATTTTGGGCGGTTTTTTCGTCGCCAATGCTTTGGTGGCCGAATTCATCGGGGTGAAAATCTTCGCCCTTGAGGACAGTCTGGGCGTTGATTCCTGGAATTTCAATCTCTTCGGAAGGGAGGGAGCTTTGCAATTTTCGGCGGGGGTATTATTATGGCCCATCGTTTTTGTAATGACCGACGTGATCAATGAATACTACGGTAAGCGGGGTATTCGCATGCTCTCCTTTCTGACGGTCGCCTTAATCAGCTACGCTTTTGTGATGATTTTTGCTGCGATACAGCTGGCGCCTGCCGACTGGTGGGTCGATCAGAATGCCAATCAGGGCGTTCCCAACATGCAAACCGCTTTTGCCGCGATTCTTGGCCAGGGATTGCTCATTATCGTCGGTTCGCTGGTTGCCTTTTTGGTGGCGCAATTCGTTGACGTTATTTCCTTTCATACCATCAAGCGCTCTACGGGGGAAGGGAAAATTTGGCTGCGCGCGACGGGGTCGACTTTGATTTCCCAGTTGTTCGACAGCTTTGTGGTGCTGTCCATTGCTTTTAAGTTTGGTCCCATGTTCGTAGGCAATATCGAGCCCTGGAGCTGGAGCCAATTGCTGGCTGTGGGTACGGTGCAGTACGCTTATAAATTCTTGATGGCCATCTTGCTCACGCCTTTGATTTATCTGGCGCACGGCATCATCGACAATTATCTGGGGCAAGAGGTGTCGCACGAGATTAAACAGCGGGCTACGCAATGGAATTAAATTGGGGGTAGAAAGCAGAAAGACAGGACACTTTGTTATTTTAGCCCGTTGAGCAATTCGTAAGCGCCTATGAAATCACAGGAAACCCAACAGATTACCGATACCATCATGATGGTGCGGCCCTCCCACTTCGGCTACAACGAACAGACCGCTGCCGATAACGCTTTCCAGCGAAAAGACGACCGGTTGCGGCCCGAAGAAGTGCAGTCACGTGCAGCGGAGGAGTTTGACCAAATGGTCAGCAATTTGCGGGACCACGGGGTGCGGGTACTCGTTTTCAGCGATTCGGATAAACCCTTGAAACCCGACGCGGTATTTCCCAATAATTGGATTTCTTTCCACCAGGGCGGTACGCTTATCACCTATCCTATGTTTTCCACTTTTCGCCGGCAGGAACGCCGCGACGATATTATCCGGCAAATAGAATCCAAATACCAGATCTCCGATCACTGGCGTCTGGAGGGGCACGAAGTGGAAGACCGCTTCCTGGAGGGTACGGGCAGCATGGTGCTCGACCGCCCCAATCGCATTGCCTACGCTTGCACCAGTGTGCGGACCGATCTGGAAATCCTCGAAGAATTTTGCCGTAAGATGGGCTATGAGCACCTTGCCTTCCGCGCTGTCGACCGGCAAGGGCAGGAAATCTACCACACCAACGTCATGATGGCGTTGGGAGACCGCTTTGTCGTCATCTGCATGGAAAGCGTGGAAGCGGAGGATAAGCGCCAAACGCTCAGGGAAAAATTTGCCGCCACCGACAAGGAAATTATCGAAATCACCATCGATCAGATGTACGCCTTTGCGGGCAACATGCTGCAGGTGCGCAACCGCAAGGGCGACACCTTCCTCGTCATGTCTACCCAAGCCTACCAATCTTTGCGTCTCGAACAAATCCATCAAATCGAGAAATTCAGCACGATCCTACACAGCCCCCTCGACACCATCGAAACCTTCGGTGGCGGCAGCGCGCGCTGTATGATGGCGGAAGTGTTTTTGCCGGAAAAGGGAATATATAGTCTGACAACGCAAGATTTGTGAATGCTGACTGGCTCTTTTTAGCTTCGCTGATCGTCGCTTCGCTCCTTGGAGTTTCGCCTGGCTGCGTTGAAAAGCCTCGATGTAGCCCCGGCTATACCTGCGTTT
>CAYWHT010000230.1:0-6879 GCA_964458135.1 uncultured Saprospiraceae bacterium
TCGCCAAAATACCCCTCCCAAAACATCAAAGAACTTATTACACAGTGTACTAGAGCGTTTCCCGAAACGAGAACGTCTTGCGCAGCTTCGAATACAGCCCTTCCCCTTCCTGAAAATTCAGGGTTTGCTGGCCGTCGGAGAAAGCTTTTTCGGGGGTTTCGTGCACTTCGGCGATGATGCCGTCGGCGCCCGCCATCAGGCTTGCCAGGGCAATGCGTTCCACGAAGCGCCGGATGCCGATGCCGTGGCTGGGATCGGCAATGACCGGCAGGTGCGTTTTTTCCTTGAGCATAGCGATGGCGTTGATATCCATGGTATTGCGGTAGGCATTTTCGTAAGTGCGAATGCCGCGTTCGCAGAGGATGATGCGCTCGTTACCGTTGGAAAAGATATATTCCGCAGCTTGTAATAATTCATCGAGGGTGCCCGACATGCTGCGCTTGAGGAGCACCGGTTTCTCCACTTCACCCAATGCATCCAAAAGATTGAAATTCTGGGCATTACGAGCGCCTACCTGAAAGATGTCAACGTAGTCGATCATGGGTTCGATTTGCTCCACCATCATAACTTCGGTGATGATGCGCACCCCCGCCTCCCGGGCAATGTCGTGCCATAGCTTGAGCCCCTCGAGCCCAAGCCCCCGGAAAGAATAGGGCGAAGAGCGGGGTTTGTATACGCCGCCCCGCATGATGCGCACGCCGTTACTTACGAGGTGTTCGACGGTTTTCCGGATTTGCGCTTCCGATTCGATGGAGCAGGGCCCCGCCATGATGGACAGATAACCGGTACCGATCTTGATTCCGTCGCCGAGATCAATCTCAGTATCTTCCACCCGCCATTTCTTGGACACCAGCTTGTAGGCGTCACTTACGCGGTGAATATCCCGGATGCCGGGCAAGTTGCCGATGGCGCGGATGTCGAATTCTTGCTTGCCGATGCCGATGATGTAACGCGCCCTTTGGGTGCTGACTTCGGTAGTTTTATAATGGATATCAGCCAGCTTTGCTTTAAGCTGAGCGAGTTGTTCGGGAGATATTTTGGGCTCGAGTTGGATAATCATATAAAGGCTTTGCGTTTTTTGTGACTCTGGCCAGGTAAATTAACCCGGATTATGCAGCAAGCGCCCGCAGCGGCGCCGTCTACTGTTCCACGACGGACTCTCCACGGATGGCTTTCACAAAACTGCGGGAAGCCGCCGCCACATCTTCCGCCTCACGCAGGCTTCGGATGAATGCGCTACCGATAATGGCCCCGTGGGCGTAGCGGCAGGCCGTTTCGAAGGTATCGTTATTGGAGATGCCAAACCCGATCAGACGGGGGTTGCGCAGTTGCATGGCGTGAACGCGATTAAAATATTGGAGTTGCTTCTCCGTGATGCCGCCGCGGGCGCCAGTAATTGAGGAGTTGGACACCATGTAGATAAACCCGCGAGTCAGCTCATCGATCTTGTTGATGCGGGATTCGCTGGTTTGCGGAGTAATCAGGAAGCTGATGGACAGATCGGCCCGCTCGAACAGATCCTGATAAAGGGTTTCGTATTCGTACAGGGGCAGGTCGGGCAAAATGACGCCGTCTACGCCTACCTCTTTGCATTTGCGTACGAAAGCCTCTTCCCCGTACTGCATCACCTGGTTGAAATATCCCATCAGAATGAGGGGCGTCTCTGTATCTTTGCGCAGTTCGGCGATTTGCTCGAACAATAAGGGCAAGGTCATTCCGTTACGCAGCGCCCGTTGCCCGCTTTCCTGTATGGTCGGCCCGTCGGCCAGAGGATCGGAATAGGGCATGCCGACTTCAATGAGATCAACCCCGGCCCGGTCCAGGTTCCGGATGATGGCGCCGGTATCGTGCAGTTTCGGGTAGCCGGCCGTAAAATAGATATTGAGAACGTGGTCGCGCTTATTGGCGAACAACTTCGATATCCTGTTCATAACCAATATTTTATGAGATTCTATGCATCAATTACTCAAACCGCTCAAAGTGCTTGATGAAAGTGTCCAGGTCTTTGTCCCCGCGCCCTGACAAGTTGATGACGATGATGTCCGTCGGATCGTACTGGATGTGATCCAGGGCCGCAAAGGCGTGGGAGGTTTCCAGAGCTGGAATGATGCCTTCTTTGCGGGCGAGCAGGTAAGCCGCCTCCAGGGCGTCGTCATCGGTGATGCTAACCGCTTCGGCGCGCCCGGAGGAAATCAGGTGTGCGTGCATGGGCCCGATGCCGGGATAGTCCAGCCCTGCGGAGATGGAATAGGGCTCGACGATCTGGCCGTCTTTCGTTTGCATCAGTAAGGTGCGGCTGCCGTGAATGATGCCGCGGGTGCCCAATATACTGGTGGCGGCCGACTCTCCGCTTTGCACGCCGTGCCCGGCGGCTTCCACGGCAAGCAGTCGCACCCGGTCGCGATTCAGGTAATGGTAGTAGGTGCCGGCGGCGTTACTCCCTCCGCCGATGCAGGCAATCATCAGATCGGGATCCTTTTTGCCGGTTTTTTCTTCCAATTGCCATTCGATTTCCTCGCTGATAATGGCGTGAAAGCGCGCCACCATGTCGGGGAAGGGATGGGGCCCCACCACCGAGCCGATGATGTAATGGGTGTCTTCCGGGTTGTTGATCCAATCGCGAATTGCTTCGTTGGTGGCGTCCTTCAGCGTTTTGCTGCCGCAGGTGGCGGGCCGCACTTCCGCCCCCAGCATGCGCATGCGGGAAACGTTGGGCGCCTGACGCTCCATGTCTACGGCCCCCATGTACACGACGCACTCCATTCCCATCAGGGCGCAGACCGTTGCGGTAGCCACGCCGTGCTGCCCCGCGCCGGTTTCGGCGATGATGCGTTGCTTACCCAGGCGTTTGGCCAGCAAGATCTGCCCTACCGTATTGTTGATCTTATGCGCGCCGGTATGCAGCAGATCCTCCCGTTTAAGGTAGATGGTGGCATTGTAATGCCCGGATAGCCTTTCGGCTAAATACAGGGGGGAGGGGCGGCCAACGTAATCGCGCAGCAAACTGCGGTATTCCCGCTGAAAGTCCGGATCCTCGTAAATGGACAAATAGTTTTCGCGGAGCTCTTCGATATTCGGGTACAGCATTTCCGGAACGTAGGCTCCGCCGAATTCTCCGTAGTAACCTCTTTCGTTGATTGCGATCATGGGTTTTGTTGTGAATGGTGAATGGTTGGTTTTCTAGTTTTTATAGTCTACCGACTCCAGATTTGTGCATGCTGACCTGGCAGACTATTTCAGACGTTCGTCATGCCCAGTTCGGCTAAAAAGCGGCTCACCTTCTTGGTATCCTTAAGCCCCGGAGCAAATTCAAACTTACTATTGATATCCACCCCCGCAAATTGGGGGTGTTGGAGCGCTCGTAATTCCGGGGCCGCCTTCTCATCGATGCCGCCGCCCAGGAGAAAGGGTTTTTCACCCCGGTACTGATCCAGCGTCTCCCAGTTAAAGCGGTGACCCGAGCCGCCGTAATAACGGCTCTTGGTGTCAAAAAGGAAATAGGCGCAGTGGGGTTCGTAAGGGGCGGTCGCCCCGAAGTCAAAATCGTCGCCCACCCCGAAAGCCTTGATAATTTGCGCTGAGCGCACCGAGCCGGTTTGCCAGAACGTACTTAGCTCTTGGCAATACTCGGGGCTTTCCTCGCCCTGCAATTGTACAAAATCGAGCCGGTAATCGTGTACGCGGTTGAGTATGGCGTCGATTTCGGAATTGACAAATACGCCCACTTTCTTGGCATTGCCAAAGGCTTCTTCTTTTTCCTGAATCCAGCGCGCCAGCACATCATCGTCCACATAGCGGGGGGATTTATCGTAAAAAATAAACCCGACGAAATCGATAGGCAGCTGCAACAGCGTTTGCAGGTTGTCCGGTTCACGCATTCCACACACCTTGACTTTCATAGGTAATGATTTTACGCGATGGCGTTGTCTAATATTTCTTCGATATGTTGGACCCGGCGGATAAACTCGCGGCAGGTTTTGGCCGGATCGGCGGAAGCCATAAAGTACTCGCCGATCAGGAAGCCTTGATAGCCCCGGCGGCGTAATTCCACTATGGCATTGGGGTCGCTAATGCCGCTTTCTGAGATTTTGACTACCCAATCGGGAATGGAGTCGTAGAGATCCATCGAGGTTTGGGTACTCACGCTAAAGTCCTTGAGATTGCGGTTGTTTACGCCCAGCACATCAATATCATCGGTCAGCTTTGCGAGTTGATCGGCCGAATGGATCTCCATGAGCACTTCCAGCCCCAATTCTTTGGCTTTTTTGGCCAGTTGGGCCAGGCGGCCGGCTTCCAGGCATTCGGCGATCAGCAGGATCGCATCCGCGCCGATCGACTTGGCCTCGATTAGCTGGTATTCATCGATGACAAAATCCTTGCGCAGGATAGGGCAAAAGTTGTACTTGCGCGCTTCGCTCAAGTCTTGATTTTTCCCACCGAAGAAATGCTCGTCGGTAAGGACCGACAATGCCGAGGCGCCGGCCTGCATGTAACCGATAGATACCTTTTCCACCGAAGCGTACAAGTTGATGGGCCCTTTGGAGGGTGATTTACGCTTAAACTCGGCAATGACACCCACGCGGTCTTCCCGTTGGAGGTATTCCCGCAGCGAAACTACCGGCGTTTCGAAGTAAATGCTCCTTTCGAGTAACTTTACCGGGTACAGGTCGCGGCGTTTGGCTACTTCTTGCTGTTTATAGGCGACGATTTTTTCCAGTATGGTCATGTTGTCAGCGTTGATCAATCGGCTAGTTCCAATAATTTTTCAAAAGTTTTGCGAGCCCGTCCGCTACGAATGCTTTCCTCCGCTTCCGCGATGCAATCCGTTAGCGAACGATCCGGACGGATGCAGTGGATCGCCATTCCGGCATTAGCCGCCACCACGTCGAATTGTGCGGTAGTGCATTCATTGTGCAATACGTTGCGGAATATTTGGGAAGCTTCTTCGTGGGTATCTCCTCCGTGCAGGTCTTCCTGCCGGTAAATGGGTTTGCCCATTTCGGCGGGCGAAATGACGCGTTCGCTATCGCTAGTGCGCAAGCGCACATCGCCCGTAAGGGAAATTTCATCGTAGCCGTCGAGGGCGTACACGATAGAAAACTGCCTTCCGGTACGTTGCATAATGTACTGGTACATGCGTGAAAGTTCCAGGTTAAAGGCGCCGAAGAGCTGGTAACGAGGTTGCAGCGGATTGACGAGCGGGCCAAGCATATTGAAAAAAGTTTTCATGCCCAAGTTTTTACGAATAGGCACCACCGCCTTAAGCGCCGGATGGAAGAGCGGCGCGTGTAAGAAACACAAATTGGCTTCTTCCAGCTGCCGGCGCAGTTTATCCTGGTCGTTGGTAAATTGATAACCCATGGCGATCAGCACATCGGAAGATCCCGTAGAAGAGGATACGCCGTAGCTGCCGTGTTTGGAGACCGGGTAGCCCGCCCCGGCTACTACGACCGAAGACAAGGTGGATATATTGAAAGTATTTTTACCGTCACCGCCCGTACCGACGATGTCAATCGTATCGATGTCGCCCAGGTCGAGCGGCACGCAAAGTTCTAGCAGGGCATCGCGAAAGCCCTGCAATTCGGGTAATGCGATATTCCGCATGTTAAAAGCGGTAACGAAGCCCGCCACCTGCACCTGATTATAGGTTTCATTGGAAATATTGAGCAGAACCTGCTTCGCCTCTTCCCGGCTAAGTTTTTGGTGGTCGAATAGGCGGGCCAGCACCGCTTTCATGTCACTGGTATCGATTGCCGGACCGGCTACGGATGGATTCATGTCAACCTAATTTTGAATTTTCGAATTTAACAAATTAAATCCGCTCAAACCGTCACCGAAGCGGGCTGCGCGCAGTATTGTAGAAAATTTTCCAAAATTTGCATCCCAACTTCCGTCATCATGGACTCGGGATGAAACTGTACCCCCCGAAGGTTGTAATCTACGTGCCGGAGGGCCATGATAACGCCCGCCTCATCTTCGGCCGTAACGGTCAGGGATGCCGGAAGGTTGTGTCGCTGCACCACCCAGCTATGGTAGCGGCCGGCCCGGAATACCGGATCGATACCCCGAAGCAGCGGTTCCTCGGTATCGGTTACGCGAATCGGCGTATCTACTCCGTGGAAAACCCGGCTGAGGTTTTCGAGCTGTCCGCCAAAAGCTTCCCCGATCGCCTGGTGCCCCAGACATACCCCCAGGATGGCTTTGGTAGGGGCGTAGCGCCGGATCAACCCGGGCATGATGCCGGCCTGCCCGGGAACACCCGGACCGGGGGAAAGCACAATGGTATCGTAGGCATCCACCGCGTCCAGGGAGATGGCGTCATTGCGCACGACGTCTACCTTACGTCCCAGGATTTCCTGGATATACTGTACCAGGTTGTAGGTAAAAGAATCGTAATTATCGAGCACGAGAATTTTCATAATCTTGAATGCTTGATGGGATAATAACCGTGTCGTTTATCGATTGTTGTCGTTAAATCTTTTCGGCTTCCAGGAGTGCTTTTTTGAGGGCGCCCAGTTTGTTGTTCACTTCCTCCAGCTCTTTTTCCTCTACGCTGTCCACCACGATGCCCGCACCGGCCTGGTAGAAAAGGTGGTTGTCTTTACTGAGAAAAGAGCGGATGACGATGGCCTGATTCATCTCGCCCCGGAAATCGACGAAGCCTAGCGCGCCGCCGTAGAAGCTGCGGTTTTGATTTTCGTACTGATTGATGAGTTCGAGCGCCTTGTATTTGGGCGCTCCCGAGAGGGTGCCCGCCGGAAAGGTGTCGCCAAAAATTTGTACGGGATTGGCGTGGGCGCCCAACTTACCTTCCACCTTGGACACGAGATGGATCACGTGGCTAAAGAACTGGATTTCTTTAAGCTTCTTGACTTCCAC
>CAYWHT010000231.1:0-6824 GCA_964458135.1 uncultured Saprospiraceae bacterium
TCGCATCCCAGGGCCGGGCATTGAATTTCGCCCCGGTAGACGGGCAATAGCAAGCAACCCCCTACAAAAGCTCTGCACACATCGGTGCCACCTCTCATAGAACACAGCCAAACATCTTCTTTCAGAGCTTCGTAAACCCAATCGAACGCTTCCGATGGCAAAGGCGCGCCAGTGGAACCTACCGAGCGCAAAAATTTGAGATCGAAACGCCGGCCGGGTTCCAACGCTCGCTTCATGCCGGCTACCAAAAAGGGGGCGCCGGCGCCAAAGTGATGGATGCCCGCATCCCGGCAAAACGCCCACAAAGTATGGAGGCTGGGGTAACCCGGCGCTCCGTCGTATAACACCATAGTTCCGCCTAGGAGTAGAGACGACTGCAGGAAATTCCACATCATCCAGCCCGTAGTGGTAAACCAGAAGAAGCGTTCTCCTTCCTGCAGATCGTTATGGAAAGCAAGGTATTTTAAGTGTTCCAGAAGGATACCGCCGTGAGCATGTGTGATCGCTTTGGGCTTGCCCGTGGTGCCGGAAGAATACAGAATCCACAAGGGGTGGTCGAAAGGCACCGCTTCAAAAGGGAGGCCTTCGGCCGGAGTGGCCAGTACTTCTTCCCAGGCTTTGGCCTTGGCAATCCTGCGGTGGTCGGCTTCGATATCCAAATACGGCACAAAAACCACCTTTTCCAGGCTGGGTAATTCCCCGATCAGTTGGTTGAGCTCTGATTGTTTATCGAAGGGTTTGCCGTTATATTGGTAGCCGTCAACGGCGAAGAGCACTTTGGGCTCTATTTGCGCAAAACGGTCGGTAACGCTACTGACGCCAAAATCGGGGGAACAACTCGACCAGACGGCGCCCAGGGAACAGCAAGCGAGAAAGGCGACGGTGGTTTCCGGTATATTGGGCATGTACGCCACTACCCGGTCTCCTTTCTGCACCCCGTTTTGCAAGAGATATTGCCGCACCGAGGCTACGGCCGCTTCCAAATCGGTCCATTCAATGCCCTCCAGATCGTGCGCTTCGGATTTAAAGAGGATGGCGGGGCGATCGCTGGAGCGTTGTCGAAAAACGTGTTCCGCATAGTTCAGCCGACTGCCGCTAAACCAACGACTGTGGGGCATGGGATCTTCGGAAAGTACTTCGGTGTACGGACTGTGGCTAATGATGTCAAAGTATTGCCAAAGCGATTCCCAAAATTTGCGCGGTTCTTGTACCGACCATTCCCACAAGGCCGGATAGTCAGTAAAGTGAAGGGCATAACGTTTTTCCAACCAATCGATATAATCTTGAAGCCGGGACGCTTTTTTACTTTGCTCGTCGGGGCGCCAGAGCACGGCAGGGGTTTCGTCAGCCATCAGCGATTCGTTTTTATTAGCGGAAAAAAGAAGCCGCGAAAACGGTCAGGCACTAGGTGAAAAGTTTAATCAAACCGATTAGCAGTAATAGGGGAACAATAATGGAAAGCAACAGTAGAAGCAACCCTTTTAGATCCATGGGTTCTTCGATCAGGATGGGCTCATCAAAAGAGGCAAAAGTCTCCTTGCAGGGCATATTTTGATTTTCGGTTTGGGTTCTCCTTTTTAATTCTTCCAGTACAGATTGCGCATGAGCGGGTAATTGTTTTGGGTCCCCACAGAATTGCAAATCCCGTAACATGCACCAAGCCCGGTTATTTACACTGGAACGGTACCGCCAGACCGCCTCTTCCATTTTCTCCGACTTGGGTTCCAACAATAGCCAGCACAATCCCGCTTTTTCCGTTTCACCTTGGGCATAATAAAGGCACCCGGCTCGATAGCGATGGAGCAGGTCATTCGGGTGAGCCCTAATTTTGTCCCAAAGCTCCCGAGTGGCATGCATGTACTCTGGTTCACCTAACCGGTTGCGATCCGGTTGAGGCCGTTCTTCATTGGCCATTTTCCTTCCTATCTGGCGTTTTACCTATTCCAATTTGCGGTTCATTGAACAACCCTATTTTCACTAGTGCTTCGGGAACTAAGTAATTGATAGGTTTTCGGGAGGCTATTTTGGCGGTAGACGAGGCGCATATTCAAGAGTGGGGTGCAGGGGCCCTACTCTTGAATCAAAGATAGCCAAAGCTACCTGACCAACGCACCGTCGTGCAAGCACTGTGGCGGGCGGGGAGAGCAACGAAGTATACCGCCAAAATACCCATCCCAAAACATCAAGAACTTATTACACAGTGTACTAGCCATGGTTTTCCTATCCTCTAAAGCGTATGATATAGCTTTCCTATTATACGGTATGATGGCCTTTTTGGTTCTGAATCTGATCATTAGCGCCTTAAATTAAAAACTTTGTGCAACTTTTCTAAACTTGAGTCTAAGTTTGGACTCCTCACAATATATCAATAATTTAGAAAATAAAAAAGCAGGAAAGCCGGGCCTACCTGCTGCAAGGAAGCTTTATTAACCCGGATGATGCATGAATTAATCTACTGCGAAGTCAAACTGCCCACCCTGTGAAATAAAGCGAAGTTTGGCCTACGGTATTTCACAGGGCGGGCAGTTTGGCTTCTCGTGAAGAAGAACCCATGCATCATCCGGGTTAAGTGCATTGGGATAAGTTTGCCGATATCTTTTATTTTTACGTTACACCAACAATACTCTCCTATGCAAAGCATTTTGGGAGCCGGCGGATCGATCGGCGATTACCTCGCCCAAGCACTCACCGACTACACGGATCAAATCCGGCTCATGAGCCGAAATCCCAAAAAAGTCAACCCCGCCGACGAACTATCTCCGGGCGATTTGACGCGGATGAGCGACGTCCGCAAAGCTGTCTCCGGCGCCGAAGTGGCCTACCTGGTCGTCGGCTTGCCCTACGATATTCGCATTTGGCGGGAAAAATGGCCAGTCATCATGTACAACACCATCGAGGCCTGTAGCGCCGAGAACTGTAAGCTGGTGTTTTTCGACAACGTCTACATGTACGACATCAACGAGATCCCCCACATGACGGAATCCTTCAAGATCAACCCACCCTCCAAAAAGGGGGCCGTTCGCGCTCAGGTGCTCGACTCTTTAACCGAAGCCATCGACAAAGGCCATGTGGAAGCCCTGGTTGCTCGCGCCGCTGATTTTTACGGTCCCGACCGGCATAACAGTATGTTGGTGGAAACCGTGTACAAGCCTTTGGCGGAAGGCAAAACCGCCAATTGGCTGGGCAAGGCCGATTGCCGGCACTCGTTTACCTATACCCCCGATGCCGCTAAAGCCACCGCCTTGCTCGGCAACCGCGCCGAAGCTTACGGCCAGCAGTGGCACTTACCCACCGTTTCCAATCCGCCCACCGGTAAAGAATGGGTAGAGGCGATCGCCAAAGAACTGAACGTGGAACCTAAATTTCGGGAGGTCAGCAAAGCCATGATTACGGTGATGGGTCTGTTCAACCGCACCATGCGCGAGATCAAGGAGATGTACTACCAAAATGACCGCGATTACGTATTCGATAGCAGCAAGTTTGAAAAGGCGTTTGGCATGGCGCCTACGCCTTACGAGGAGGGAATTCGGGCTATGGTGGTTGGTGGTTAGTAAGTGGGCAAGGGCTTCGTAAGCCAAGACGCTAGCGTTCATAAACCACTTCCCCACCCACCATCGTCATCAATACCCGGGTATCGGGAATCGACCCCGGCGCCGCCGTCAGAATATCCCGGTCCAGCATAACCAGATCGGCCAGTTTGCCGGGTTCTAAAGATCCTTTTAAATGCTCCTCAAAAGAGGCGTAAGCCGCATCGATGGTGTAAGCGCGCAGCGCCTCTTCCACCTTTATTTTCTGCTCGGGCGTCCATCCGTTGGGATTTTTACCATCGATGGTGCGGCGGGTGACGGCCGCGTAAATGCCTAGCAGGGGATCGGGCGGCGCCACCGACCAGTCGCTACCGAAAGCCAAGCGGGCGTCGTGATCCAGGAAGAAGCGGAAGGCGTAAGTCGTTTGAAGGCGTTTTTCACCGATTACTTTTTCAGCCCAGCGCCCGTCATCGATGGCGTGGTAGGGTTGTACGCTGGCGATTACCCCCATCGGACCAAAGCGGCGGATATCGCGGAGGCGTGGATGTTGGGCGTGTTCAATGCGGAACCGGCGGTCGCGCGGACCATTTTCTTCGATCGCTTCCGCAAAAATATCGAGTAGCAAGTCGTTGGCCCGGTCCCCGATCGCGTTTACGGCTACCTGAAGGCCGGCGGCGTCGGCGGCGATAATCTGGCGGCGGAGTGTAGGTTCGGGCGTAACCAGCAGCCCCCGGTCTTCAGGAGCATCGGTAAAGGGGGAGAAAAAAGCAGCCGTATGGGCCCCCAGCGAGCCGTCAACCATTCCCTTGACTACCCCTATTCGCAACCACTCATCCCCGCGACCTTCGCGGGCTACCTTATCGCGCAGGGCTTCCCAATCGTGCAGGCCTACCGCCACGTAAAAGCGAATCAGCTGATCGCCCCGGCGGCGCGCTCGCTCGTAAGCTTCCAGGACGTTGATGTCTGCTGCGTCCATATTGTGCACCGTCGTCACACCTTTGGAGGCAAGGTGTTTCATAGCCGCCATCAAGGCTGCGTCCTCCTGTTTGGGGGTGGGCGCCGGGATGTGTTCGGCTACCAGGCTCATGGCCTTATCTTTAAGAACACCGGTGGGCTTACCGTCTTTATCGCGCACGACCGTCCCTCCTTCCATCTCGGGAATCCTGCGTTCGCATCCCGCCGCACGTAAGGCCGCCGTATTGGCGAGCGCCATGTGCCCATCGAGACGAGAAACAAATACCGGATGGTTAGGGGTATACCGGTCGATCCACGCCCGATGGGGCAGGCGGCCACCCCATAACTCGTGGTCCCAGTTGCCCTCCAATATCCAGCTTCCTTCGGGAACGGTAGCTGCATAGTCGCGGATCCGCCGGACAAACTCCTCCGGACGATCCGCATCGCGCAACTGCACCGAAGATAACCCCCTGCCGCTGGAAAGGAAGTGCACGTGGCAATCGATAAAGCCGGGCACGATCATTTTACCCTCTAGGTTGCGCACTTTCGTTTTGCGTCCCTGAAAGTCCAGCATGTCGTCCTTGTTGCCAACGGCCAAAATCGTGTCGGCCCTGATGGCGATGGCTTCGGCCCGTGCTTGTTCGGGATTGCCCGTCCAGATCCGGGCATTGGTGAGAATGAGGTCGGCGATGGGATCAGTCGAACGCTCCTGACAACCGCTCAACATAATGAGCAGTAGCAACAGCCCGACCGGGGAGAAGGCTCTGGCCATGGTTGATGGGGTTTGGTTAGCGAGAATGAGTTAGTAAGATAAGGAAATTTTTGCTGGAAGGTGGGTTATTGGGTCGTTGGCGGACCAATATGGCGGCATATTATTGCCACAATATTTGCATGTACAAACAATAAACTTTATCTTTGTTTTCACTATGGAAGAACAACCCGAATCGCGTTACTGCAATTGCCTCTACTACTCAGCCAATGCCCTGGCTCGCAAGCTAACCAAGATGGCGGAAGAAGCCTTCGCTTCAACGGGCCTCGCCCCCTCCTACGCTTTTCTCCTGCTGGCGGTGACCGAAAACCCCGGTATTCAACCCACTGAGCTCAGCTGGCATATGCAGCTTAAAGCCTCTACAGTGACGCGCCTGGTGGAGAAGATGGAGTACAAGGGCTACCTGGAGCGCAAGCGGTCGGGGCGTGCTACGGAGATCTACCCCACCCCGGAAGGCAACCGCCTCAACGGGCCGATCAAATCGGCCTGGCGGGGATTGAAGGAGCGCTATACCAACTTGCTGGGAGCAGACGTAGCCGAAGAGTTGAGGCATTTGAGTTATGAGGCCAGTAAAAAGCTGGGTATGGTGGAGGGCAGAAAGAAAAACCAAACGGTATAACTCCTTTTGTGTCTTTCTAGTTTTTACGCTTTATTAAAATTTGTATGTACAAACAATTAAAATACACCAAAAATGAACATCACTATCTTAGGCACCGGCATGGTCGGTCAAATTTTGGCCGGCAAATTAGAGGAACTCGGGCACCAAATTACCATGGGTACCCGGGATCCCGAAAAAACCAAAGCCCGCACCGACACGAATCCGATCACCGGACAAACTTTTGGCGAATGGCACGCACAACACCCCAGGGTTGAACTAAAACCCTACCCTATTTGCGCCGACCGGGCCGAGTTGCTCCTCAACGCCACCAGTGGCGGGGGCGCCCTGCCCGCCTTGCAGGCCGTCGGCAAAGATAAACTTGCAGGTAAGATTCTGATCGACGTCGCCAACCCCTTGGATTTCTCGCAGGGCATGCCCCCTACCCTCACGATCTGCAATACCGATTCATTGGGGGAACAAATCCAGCGCACCTACCCCGAGGCCAAAGTGGTGAAAACCTTTAACACCATGAATGCTATGGTGATGGTCAATCCGGCAATGGTGCCGGGCGACCATCACGTCTTTCTCAGCGGCAACGATAGCGACGCCAAACAAGAGGTGAACCAACTGCTGCAATCCATAGGTTGGCCCGACCGTGACATCCTTGATCTGGGAGACATCACCACTGCCCGCGGCACGGAAATGCTCATGCCCATTTGGATGCGTTTGTGGGGCGCGTACGGAGATGCGGCGTTTAATTTTCATATTCAACGCTAACCTGGTAGAAGTAAAGTAAAAGGTAATGGGCCCGGGCCTGAGTACGCTTGCCGCCAAACGCTCTGGTCAGGAAGATTTTTTATTAGAATGATTTTTAATAGTGAGAAAAAATTATCTGAGTACAAAAAATCTTTATCGGAAAAAACATATAGTCTGACAACTCAGGATTTGTGAAAATATGACGCCGCTATTTTTTCGG
>CAYWHT010000232.1:0-6812 GCA_964458135.1 uncultured Saprospiraceae bacterium
TAAAGCGAAGCTTTACCCGCGGTATTTCACAGGGCCCGCCATTCTTGGGCGTCCTTGTCAGTCGACGCCACCGTATCTGAGGATACGCCTGCGCGTCTTCTTCCTGCGGGCGCCCAAGCCTGGCAACCATTTTGGCTTCTCGTGACGAAGAACCCATGTCTAATCCGGGTTAATGGATCAGTTTGTGGTCGTCCACTTGCGGATTTCTTCCAGGGCGAACGACTCGTCTTCCCAGCCCAACAGCTCGGTAGCCCCCATCCCCTTGTAACTGATGAACCATTCTTCAATGATGCGTCGGGCGGCATCGTATTCAATCAAAAATTCCTGGAAATTGTTGGCCTGGATCACCCGTTTGCTGGAATCCGCTGGAACGGCAATGATTTTGGTGTCGATTTCGCCCTCGTCGGACAGGCGCAGGGCGCCGATGGGCCGAACTTGTAATACGGCGCCCGTTGGCCGGCTCTCGCCGATCACCAGCACATCCAGCGGATCGCCATCGCCGCCTCGGCGTGGGTCCAGATAAGTAGACGGAATAAACCCGTAGTTGCCGGGATAAGGTAAAAAGTCGATTACCCGGCCGCCGCCGCGCAGGCTGTCGGCTTGGAACGCCCCCGATTGGAGATCAAACTCAATTTTGTGGTTGGTTCCCGCGGGGATTTCCACCACGGCATTCACCCCCTGATCGGTGAAAGCGGGTAGCTGGTAGTAGTCTACGGATGCTTCCCGCCTTTGGCAAGCCGCCACCGTCAAAAGGGTGCAGGTCGTCAACAACCAGAATGTTTTTTGCTTCATGGCATTTGGCGTTAAATCGTTTGGACAAATAAAAAACATTTTAGCCAAACCGGAGCGGATTTATCCCGCGTATACAAGCACTTAGTCTGGAAATCCTTTCTTTTGGTCTATCGAAATAGCTCCCCGGATGCGTCTGATGCAACTTCGTTTTGAATCCTCCCGTCTTTATCGGTGAATTATATTACCATTAAAACACAAAGCATTATGAAAAGTATGACCCGTTTGCTGTGGGCCTTGTCATTGATCGTCATAAGCACCGCTTCCCTTCCGGCCCAAAGCTGGTGGGGCAATGGCATCAAGGGAGAAGGCCCTGTCGTAGAGCGCGAATTGCAGTTGGATGATTTCCATAGCTTTAGCATGGGCATCAACGGCAAGGTGTATTTACAGCAAGGGCGCCAACAATCGGTGCGGGTGGAGGCCCAGGAGAACATCATCGAGAATATCGAAACCGAGGTGCGCAACGGTTATTGGAAAATCACCTTTGACGAAAACGTGCGCCGCCACGATGCCATCCGTATTTACATTAGCATTCCCGATTTGCAGGTCGCCAAGGTCAGCGGTTCGGGAGACATTATCGGTGAATCCCGTTTCACCGGCCTGGATGAAGTCGAACTGGGCATTAGCGGTTCGGGAAGCCTGAGCCTGGATCTGGATGCGCGCGATCTGGAATCCACCATCAGCGGTTCCGGTAATATGGAAATAGCCGGCAAATCCGGTAAGCATCAAATCCGCATTTCCGGCTCTGGCGATGTCGATGCGCACGAGCTCGTTACCCGGGAAAGTTACATTCGCATCAGCGGCTCGGGCGACGTGGAGGTCCACGCCACCGAAAAGCTCGAAGTATCCACCTCCGGTTCCGGCGACGTATACTACGCCGGCCGGCCACGGGTGAAGGCCCAGGTCAGCGGTTCGGGAGATGTGGAGCCGCGCGGTTGAGCAGTCCTGCCCGTTTTCGTGCATCGGCTGGTTAACCCGGATTGTGCATGAATTCATCTACTGAGAAGCCAAACTGCTCGCCCTGTGAAATAAAGCGAAGCTTTACCTGCGGTATTTCACAGGGCGAGCAGTTTGGCTTCTCGTGACGAAGAACCCATGCATCATCCGGGTTAGTTACCCCAAAGCGGGCTTGTCGATCCGTGGATTAACCGAAAACGACGGGCTGCCGATGGGTTACTCCGCGGGGCCTGCTTCTTGGGAAAGATCGGGGCAACGATAGCCGCTTTTCAACTCGCGCTTTGCATTACCCACTACTAAACACCAAAATTCCTATTTTGCGGGCACTTTTTAACCGGCAAAATAACAACCATGGATTACCGCATTGCCATATGCTGTGGCTTCATCGCGTTACAGGGGGTAGCCTGTCAGGGGGAGGCTACGGAAGAACGGAGGGAGGCTCCCCGGAAAGTAGAGGTCGAATTGTCGGAAGCCCTTCCCGGCACCTGGGAGGCCGTTTCCATTGAGGTCGATATTCAATCATTTGACAATACGGACAGCAGTTTTCTCTTTACCATTGAAGAAGGGAGCTGGGGGGAAAAATTCGGCGCCCAACCCACCCGGACGATCTTCGACTATAACAACAAATTTCTACAAGAATACCGAACCTCCAACGGGGAGCTGGTCAACGCCAACCGGGGCATTTGGAACACCTTCGGCGACACCCTGCTGCTCGTTGATCGCGACACCACCTACCAATACCTTGTGGAAGTGTTGGACAACGGCCTGGCCAAGTGGCAATCGACCGTTGACTGGGACGGTGACGGGGTCATCGATGACGATTACGTCGGCACCCACCGCCGGATTAGCCGGCAGGCGCCCCTGGAAGAATAGCCCCGGCAATATGGCTTAGCGATGAGCAATCAATAACTGTCGGTTTTCTAGGAGCGCTTTTTCCTTTATCCGGCGTTAAAGAACCGCCGCCCTTAGCGCTGCTAAGGGCGGGAACTGGCTAAAGAAAAAATCGCTAGCCTATCTAAACACGACACTTATTAATCTCTCATCGCTTAGAGGAAAGTCCAGCGCACCTCTTTTTCCCGGTTGATCAACTGGAATAATTCCTTAGTGGTTGCTGAGGGGTCAATCTTTAGCTCCTTCTTGAGCACCTTGACGCATTTGTAGTATTGTTTGATGGCTTTGTCCCGGAATCCCAGGCGGTAGTAGCTCAGGATCAACTTCCGCTGCGCCTCTTCCATGCAGGCGTCTTTGGCCAACATCTCCCGGTAGACTTTTACTGCGAAGGAATAGGCCTCTTTTTGGAAAAAACAGGTGCCCAGACGGTCCAGAATGAGGAGATAGTTTTCCTGCAGATTATCCCGTTCGGTCTCGCACCATTCGTCGTAATGGATGCCTTCCAGGAAATCCCCCCGGTAGTAAGATGCTGCCTTCTGGTAACTGGGAACAGCCTCTTCGAGCCCGTACTCGTTTTCTAGTGAACGCCCTTCTTGCCAGTATTGGTGGAAAAGATCCACATCGGTGATAATGGGGGTAGGCGGTTCAATAGAGTAACGCTCTTCCCGGTATTGTAAAAAATCTGTGTCGGGGAAAATTTTTTTTAGGTAACGACGCAGATGGTGAACGGCTACGTTGAGTGAATTTCGTGCGGAGGACGGGTTATGGTATCCCCAAAACCGACTTAATAGTTTTTCCCGGTGAATAGGCGCCTTGTGGTGATACAACAAAAAACCCAGGAGCGCATTGGCCTTATCGCCGGATAGGGGATCCTGGGGCCGGCCGCGTCGAAAAATGGAAAATTTGCCAAAAAAACGCACAAACAGGTCAAAGCGATCGCTGTTGTCTTCTCGCTTTTGAAAGGGATCGTAGATAAGGAATTCTCCCGACTGAGTGTTCAAGATCAAGGGCTCCCGGGTATGGTTGTAGGGAGTGGGCGTTCTTTCAAACTGCCTTTTACCCCAAGACTTGATCTTATTCATCAGGGAATTCGGTTTGGCGTGCCCATTTTTAAATACATATTGATTGAAAACACGCAGGAAATCTTCGGCGCCGAAAGGATATATGAGGTAGTCTTTAGCCCCCAGCCGGAAGGCCTGAATGATCGCTTCCCGAGAAGGGTTTTCTGCAATGAAAAGCACCGGCGTTCGGGGCAGTTTTTTTTGCATCGTGCGCAAAGCCTTCATAGCCAATTGGTCATTTCTTTCCTGAACTACGAGCACCAATTGGGGGGCAGGGTCGAGTTCGGCAGTAGATAGTTGGTGGTCAGCGGGCAAAACGCTAATTGGGCACGAATAGGGCAAAAGTTGGGTTACCCGAATTAGCACATCCGCTCCACCACCAAGTAAAATAATCCGAGGGGTGGACATTTTTTGATTGGTTTGGGGTTAAGCTCAATTAGAATTTAATAATGTTATTGGATTATAATTATTTCCGGTTGTAAAAGGTAGGCAAAAAGTGATTTTTCAAGTGTAAGGGGATAAAAACGAAAACACTCTTCAATATACAAATTTTTAGAACAAAACAACCGCCCAAAATGAACAAAATCAATTAAAAGTCGATTAATTAAAACATAAAATTCAATTTTTTCTCTTTATCTTCATTACTAAACTCTCCAGTTAGCGATACCAATAATAGCTAATCCATTACGTAACCTCTTTTGAAAAGAGGCATATAAATATTTTAATAAATTCCCTATTACTATGTCACATTCAATGACTTACCACAACTGTACGAGCACTCGCGATGGAGACTGGATCACGTTTCGCTGTCCCAAGTGTAACTACTGCCGCAAACTCAACTACCGGACCCAGGAAATGAAACTCATCCGGGAAGGCGATCAAAGCGTACTTCACCGCGGAATGCACCAACCGGTAGGCCTGCAACCTGAAAAATTACATTCCAACTAAAAATAAGCGTAGTCAATTAATTCAGATTTAATTACTGATTAAGTCACGGGAAACTGGGAGAGCTTAAATTAGACAGGTACGGCGTATTATTATCTAACTCATTGATCGTCCGGCTTGCGGACAATCACCCCAAAATTCAATATCGTATGGAAACGTCAACCTACCTGGCTTCTTCCCATCACCAAGCCCCCGAGGGAACCGTGACCTACTTCAAAGGAGACGGCCTTTACTATTTTCAATTTAATGGTAAAGAGGGTCAGCCCGTGTTGTACAGCCGAGGCTACGCCACCGAGTGGAATCGCGACAGTGGGATCGAGCTGGTGCAAAGCCTTCTGCAACAAACCCGGCAACTCGAATTCCGGCAAACCCTAAACGGGCAACATTACTTCATCCTTAAATCGGACGACCACCAGGCGATTGCCCGAAGTAAAATCTTTGGGTCGAGGGAAGAAATGATGGAACAACTGGCTTTTTTGAAAACAAGACAGACAGCATCTTCTGTGCAAACAGAGGTGGAGGAAACGCCCCCGCCGTCCCCAAATGAGGCTGAGCCCACACCCTCCGATTCGCTAGGGATGGAAATTGAAGAAAATTCATCCGAAAGGCTCCCCTCCGAAGATGAGGCGCAAAAATCCGTGGAATCGCAGCCGGCGACTACCAACGCAACGGAGCCTACTACCCAGCATCGGCAATACGGTTCCGATAAAGATATTCCGGAAAAAATGCCGCGCTACAAATTTTCCATCATTTATTACCCGGATTCTCCCATCTGGCAAATCAAGCACGACCAATCGGGTGACTCCCGGGAATTCAAAACCTACGATAGCGCGCTGATCACTTCCTTTATCATGAAGCACGCTCCGGAATCGGTTTTACCGGCCAAACCTATTCCGCCCGCTAAACAGCCCGAAACTTCCAAAGCAGGTGCATTTCAGCCCCAAAGCCCACCCTCCCCCTCACTGCATCTGCAATTCCGAAAGTATGATCGCCAACCGGCCGGCGCCTTCGCCAAGGCCCTGGACCTCAGCTTAGTGGAGACCAGCCCGAAGAACGGTGAATTTACTGCCGAACAAACTTATTCCGGCAGGGTCACCGCCAAATCGTTAACGAGCGGCCATGAGGAGATCATTGGCGAAATCCAGAATCAAAGACCGCAAAACGGCCAAGTGATCCTACCTATTTACCGGGCCAACGGCTTATCCAAAGGTTTGTACCGTTTTTTCGTACATCTGGAAGTTCAGCAAGGCAGTTCATCCGAAGGGCAACTCCGGGGAGATCAGTTGTTGTCGCTTAAATAGGAGTCGGTGGAAAACGAAGTCTCTTCAAAACTACGATCCGGGATGAATTGATTACCGCTAAAACCTCCGAAACCGACAAAAAAATTGGGGAGCGAACGCTCAGTCGTTCGCTCCCCTTTTTGTGCGGTAAATTAGACCATCAGAACTTAGGCGCCGGCAATGACCTGTAGCATGCCAAGTTCTGCAAACCCGGATACGGGTAACGGAGTGTGCCCCGTGTTACCGTAGTGGGTCATGGACGCAATGACGCGGTAAAGCAGCGTGCCCGGCTGGTTGAGTGTGGGTATCGGACCGAAAAATCCGGCGGGCAGGTTGAACGTATGACTATGCCAGGTCGAATTGAGGACGGCATCAGGCGTAATGTGAGTCAGGGTATTAGGACCTTCACCTGCTCCCATCCGCTCAAAGTGAACCGCCAGGTGCCAGTGGCCCGTGCGAGCTCCAGCATCAATGTCTAAGCCGGTGGTTTGCCAGTTGAAAACGATATCGACTTCCTGATCATTTTGGATGACGTTCATGGTAGCCGATTGTCCCGGGAAACCACCGCCCCCGGTTTTCTCGATGATCTGTACGTGTCCGGTGAAGTTGAACAATTGGGGACTGTATCCCACTTCCGTCGTGAATTGTGCCATGATGAATTGGTTTTCTGGGCCGACCTTTTCCAAACCGGAATCGGGCAGCGTGTTATTAAATAAAACAATCGACGGTAAGTTAAGATTCGCTCCTTATCTACTACTTAATTGGTAGTTATTTGCCACATAAATATCGATTTGTGAGTAAATTAAATCACATTTTCAGAATAACCGGTTCGTGACGCACCGGAAAATTGCAGGAATTGGCAATAAAGCATTTTTGGTGGGCTTGCCGG
>CAYWHT010000233.1:0-6794 GCA_964458135.1 uncultured Saprospiraceae bacterium
CCAAAATACCCCTCCCAAAACATCAAAGAACTTATTACACAGTGTACTAGTGCTTCGGGCACTAAATACTTGACAATTTTCGCGGCCTCTTTTGGCCCTGATCAAGGCGGGTCGAAGGAGCGTAGAGCCGGGGAGGACGGCCAGGAATGGCGGGCAGTTGCGCCGCGTAATAGATCAATTCATGCATAATCCGGGCTAGCGCCTTTGAATTATCGCTACCGGAAAATCCGGATATTCGCTTTGCGGCGATGGCTGCGCATCCGTAGAAAGTGGCAAAGCGCGAAAGGATAGTGGGACATCCCGGTAATTTGATTATATTCCATTCCATACAAGACGAAATTCCAACTTTAAAAAAAGCAAAGATTAGCATGAAAAAATGGAGCTGGTATCTGGTCATTCTATTAGGATTGCCGGTATTATCAAGCGCGCAAGTCGCCGAATCCCCCGATCGTCAACGGGGCGAGGGGCCCTATGAGCAATTGATCATCCGGGGAGTTACCCTGATCAACGGCAATGGAGCGCCCCCTATCGGTCCGGTGGATATCGTGATCGAGGACAACCGCATTCAGCGTGTGGCCACAGTGGGTTATCCTGGGGTGCCCATCGATCCCGACCGGCGCCCCCAACTCGAAGATGGTGGCCGGGAATTGGATGGCGAGGGCATGTATCTTCTTCCCGGTTTTGTGGACATGCACGGCCATATCGGCGGAACCGCCCAGGGCGCCGATGCCGAATACGTCTTTAAACTCTGGATGGCGCACGGCATCACTACCGTTCGCGATCCCGCCTGCGGTAACGGGTTGGATTGGGTATTGAAACACCGGGAGCGCAGCGCCGCCGATGAGATTACGGCCCCCCGCATTCTGGCTTACACCGCTTTCGGCCAGGGAGCAGACGGCCCCATCGACAGCCCGGAAAAGGCCCGGCAATGGGTGCGCAACAATGCCGACAATGGTGCTGACGGCATCAAATTTTTTGGCGCCCCGCCCGAAATCATGGCGGCCGCCCTGGACGAAAATAAAAAGCTAGGCCTTCGATCCGCCTGCCACCACGCCCAGATGGATGTGGCGCGCTGGAATGTGCTCAACTCCGCCCGCGCCGGCCTCACTTCCATGGAGCACTGGTACGGGCTGCCCGAAGCCCTGTTCAACGACCGCACCGTACAGCACTATCCTTTGGACTATAACTACCGCAATGAGCAGGATCGCTTCGGCGAAGCCGGCCGCCTGTGGCAACAAGCCGCCGAGCCCTATTCAGAACACTGGAACGCCGTGATGAACGAACTGCTGGAGCTCGATTTCACGATCGATCCCACTTTCAATATCTACGAAGCCAGCCGCGACCTTATGCGGGCGCGCCGGGCGGAATGGCACGAAACCTACACCTTGCCTTCGCTCTGGCGCTTCTACCAGCCCAGCAAGATCTCCCACGGCTCCTACTGGCACTATTGGGGCACCGAGCAGGAAGTCGCCTGGAAAAAGAACTATCAGCTGTGGATGACCTTCATCAACGAATACAAGAACCGGGGCGGGCGCGTCACCGCCGGCTCCGACTCCGGCTTCATCTTTCAGCTTTACGGGTTTGCCTACATCCGCGAATTGGAGTTATTGCGGGAAGCCGGTTTCCATCCTCTGGAGGTGATCCGTTCGGCAACGCTCAAGGGCGCAGAGGCTCTCGGCATGGACGACCAAATCGGCACCGTGCAGGAAGGTAAACTGGCCGATCTGATCATCGTCGAAGAAAATCCGCTGGAAAACCTCAAGGTGCTCTACGGTACCGGCGCCATCAAACTAACCGAGGATAACGAAGTCATTCGCACCAACGGAATCAAATACACCATCAAAAACGGCATCGTCTACGATGCTAAACAACTGCTCCGCGATGTGCGTCAGATGGTGGAAAAAGCCAAAGCCGAAGAGGATTTTAGCATTACCCAGCCGGGGATGGATCAATAATATCCTTCGTCTCCATTCGAGCGGGTGGAGACGATTTTTCCCAAAAACGATTTAAGCTATGGCGCAAAAGGCAATCGGCATTGTATTTTTGCTCTTTCTTCCCTTTTGGGTTGCCGCACAGGATTTCATCCTGCACGCCTGCTGGGAAAGCTGCCCGGAGGACACCACCGGTCAGATCGATAGTGCTTGGGTTAACCAATGGGCGGAAAGATTTTCAGCGCAAGCCTCGGAATTGTCGCATTCGGGCTTCACCTATCTATGGGTGCCGGCCCGCTGGATTTCGGGAGGCGAAAAGTTTCGCCGCATGGGACGCCAACTCAGGCGCGATGGTCTCTCCGTATTCGCCGAAATCACCCCTTCCGCCGCGGGTAGCCGCTCCCCCACCTTACCGAAGCTCGACTTAGAGCGATGGCGAGACGGCGCCGGGGTGGAGGGGTTCTATCTCAACTACCCGGACACGCCCGCTACGGCCTCGCTTTCCGAATGGCTGGACTCCCTGGGCAAAAAGCAACGCCTTCCCGACCTTTTCGGCATACACACGCCCCGGCAAATGGAGACGGCCGCCCAGGCCGACTGGATCAACACCACCCTCAACCGCATTAGTGAAGATACCCGCCAACAGGTCGACGCCCGCGTGGTGGACTGGAGCCTGCGCGAGGCCCTGCGCCGGGCCACAGTGGATAGCACCTACGACCTTCGAAATATTTACCGCTCCAGTCTCCGGGACACCACCACCCTAAGCGGATACCACATTCTGACCCTGGTTAACGGGCCCGGTTATTTCAATGACAACGGCATACCGGGAGATGCCGATGACCGGATCGAAAACCCCTTGCTGGCCTACGCTTATCTGCTCACTAATAATCAAATCGGTTTGCCGGTCGTCTTTTATGGCGACTACTACGGCGCCCAATCCGGCCTGCCCTTCTACGATGGCGCCCCGCAACTCCGCGACTCCATCGATCAGCTGATCAAAGCCCACCGGGAATTCATCTTCAATTCCACCCGTTTGGAATACCTCAACCGGCGGGGAACGAATAAAGCTAGTGTTTACCTCTCCGGCGCCGCGGAACGCAGCCTGATTTACCAGCTCGACGGCGCCAACACGCCCGCCGGCCAGGCCGCGGAAGGGGAAGGGCGGGACGTGATCGTCGCCGTCAATTTTGCCGACACCACGCTTCGACTCGTCCAGGAAATCAATACGGCTAACGTACATCCCGGTGATCGATTTACCGATGTCTTGAACCGCTCCGCGGAAGCCCATACCGCCGTAGACTCCAGCCTGGAATACGGAATCGCCAACGCTATTTATATCGAGCTACCCCCTCGCTCCTATTCCGTTTGGGTGCAGGGAAGCGCTCCGGATGTCCTTCCCGGACGTATTGATTTTTCGGTGCAATTGCTGGAGGATATGGTCGAACTGCAGTGGAGTGTGCCCGACGAAGCAGAGCTTCGCGGCTATGAGCTCCAACGTTCGATTAACGGGAAACAGTTTGAGGCGCTTCATTTCCTGGAAGCGATCGGCGCTTCCCGCGAAAGTGCTTCCTACCTGGAAATGGACGATGACATCTATCCCGGAGAAACGCTCTACTACCGAGTGCGCCTTATCGACAAAAACGGCAATTTCGAACACTCCCCGGTCGAGAAAATCGTTATTCCCGATTTGAGCTGGAACTTTGAGATTTCAAAACCCCAACCCGGCGGGCCGCAGCAAATACGTGTCAAGAGCAATCTAGAAACCACCCTGCATCTGGCGGTATTCAATTCAGAGGGCGAAAAAGTGCTTTCCCAAAGCGCCAAACTCCAAGCGGGCATTAACGAAACGACGATCGATTTATCGGATCACCCCCCGGGCGTTTACTTGATTACCTTTACCGACCAGAGCGGACATAGCTGGACCGAACGCATCGTCCATCTATAGATCGAGTAAGCCTTCGGGAAGGTCCATGCGCAGCCGCTTTTCCCGATCGTCTTTTTCTACGATAAAATCCGGCGTCAAGGGAATCATCAATTCCTTTTCCTCCCGCCTAATAATCGCCATAAGTTGCTCGGGCATTTCCAGAATTTCTTCAATGCGCCCGATTTCCCCCGCTTCTACATCTTCGATCCGGAATCCGGTGCAGGCCTGGAGGTTATCCGGCGCCGGCTCCCGGTTCTCATCCATCCCGGCCGAAACATCCTGCAGGCGCAGGAAGACTTCATGGGCATGCAGCGTTTGGGCGTCTTCCCGGCTGTCCACATCTTCCAGTTTGACGATCAGTTCGCCCCGTCCCCGAATCGCGTCGATGAAAAAGGGAACCATCTTTCCGCTCCATTCCACGAATAAAACTTCCGCTCGCAAAAAATCATCCAGGAAAGCATCTTCGACATGCAGCCGCAGCTCGCCCTTCAGCCCGTGCGGTTTACGAAAGGCGCCGATCGGTTGGTAATCATCCATATTAACGGTAAGCGCTATTTTTGAAATTGCAGGAGGCGTTGTTCGAGGATAAATCCCCGCTCCGCTTTTTCTTTCCAGGATAGCATTTGACATTCGGGGCCGGTATTCCCACCACAACACTGCCTGCATTGGGTGTCCAAGATAGTTAAATGCCGGTAAACCAGACCGGTGTCCCGGGCGAAAATGGCTCGCGCCCGGCGCTGTTCCACCGTGCCGGAGTAGTTTGCCATACGGACCATCGCCACCCGGGAAAAAGTTCGCTCATCTCCTTGCCAGGATTGGCCGAGGCTAATTAGTTCGTATTCCCAATTTTTGTAGACCTGTACGGGTTCTCCGGCCACGATTTCCGCCTGCCCGGCGTCGAAATACCGGTTTCCGTCCCAACGGGCGGCCTGACGCAGGGGGAAGACGAGTGGAATGAAGCGGCGGTTTTGTTCAGTGCGGAAGGCCTGCCGGTCGGAACGGGCTAAGGTAAGCCAGTCAAAGGGTTGCCAGCTATCGGATAATGAGGCTCTTTGCCAGCGCTGCACCCGGTAGACCGTATCGCCCACTGGATCGACGTACCGGTCGGTAATGATTTCCCGCCAGTAGCGGGTAAGGGTATCCCGGCGCAGCGGCCGGGAGGCGGGATCTATAATGACGGAATCCACCCGGTATTCCCAGCGCATGCCCGTAGCGAGCGGAAAATAGTCGTATCCAAAATCCGGAAGGGAAGGAGGAACGGGTTCCCGGCAAGCTACCAAGGCGAACATCAGTACTCCTGCCGCCACATAACGCATCCATGCACCCATCACTTATCAAGCTTGCTAAAGAGATGGCGATAAGATATTAATTATTGATTTGAAAAGCCAGCGTTACTCAATAGATTACTGATCACTGGTAAGCGTGCTGGAGTGGATGACGCCACCCCCGATGACGTCCTCTCCTTCGTAGAACACGGCCGATTGGCCGGGAGCTACCCCACGTACGTTGGCCATGAACTCCACCTCCACCGCATCTCCTTGTTGCCGGAGGGTGCTCAACGTACCCCGGTCTTTGTAGCGAATGCGGGTTATCGCTTCCATGTTGGCGGGAATTTCCGGGTATTTCATGTAGTTGACCTGGGATACGCGCATCCCGTTGCGCACCAGTTCTTCTACGGTGCCCAGAACTACGGTATTGCTTTCGGGCCGAATTTCGGTGACGTACATAGGTTCACCCAACGCAATGCCCAGCCCTTTGCGTTGCCCAACCGTATAGAAGGGATAGCCGCGATGGGTGCCGAGCACTTCGCCCCTGGTATTGACGAAGGGGCCACCCGCTACTTGTTTTTCCAGACCTTCCACCCGGCGTTTGAGGAAGCCGCGGTAGTCGTTATCGGGGACGAAGCATATTTCGTAGCTTTCTCCTTTTTTGGAGAGGTCGGTGTATCCCCAATCGTGGGCCAGTTGGCGCACTTGCGGTTTGGTGTAGGTTCCCAGTGGGAAGCGGCTACGGCGCATACATTCCTGGCTAAGCCCCCAGAGTACGTAGGATTGGTCTTTATTGGCGTCGACGGCCTTAGTGACGTAAAGCCGGCCGTTTTCGTGCGTTTTGATTTGAGCGTAGTGGCCGGTGGCGATAAATTCGCAGTCCAGGGCGTCCGCCCTTTTGAGCAGGGCGTTCCACTTGATATGAGTATTACAGAGGACGCAGGGGTTGGGCGTGCGTCCGGCCAGGTATTCTTCTACAAAGTTATCGATGACGTAGTCGCCAAATTCATCGCGAATATCGATAATGAAATGGTGGAATCCCATATCTACGGATACCTGGCGGGCATCGTTAATGGAATCGAGGCTGCAACAGCCGGTTTCCTTTTGGGAGCCTCCGGAGTTGGCGTAATCCCAGGTTTTCATGGTGATGCCCACTACTTCGTAGCCTTGATCGTGCAGCATCATGGCCGTGACGGTGCTATCGATTCCTCCGCTCATGGCCACCAATACGCGTCCGTGCTTACTCATACGCTTCTGGTCGGAGTTTTATAGTCTGGCAACCCAAAAATTTGGGTTTCTGACTCGGCAGATTATAGTGCTTATTTAGATTTTAATTAAATCGAGCAACTGGCCTGCAAATGACCATTTATGGAGCCTCCCTTCACCATTTTTTTATTCAAGATTAGGGCCCCTGCGCCCCACTCTTGAATATAGCTAGCGCGGCCAGGGAACTCAAAGATGGCTGCGTGAGCACCTAAATGTGGTCATGTTCGGCCTTAAAAGTAAACTCTCAACAAGCTTGTACAAATTTTGGTCCGGGTTGGTTCAATTCCCGCTCCATCTTAGTGTAGTTCCGCGGGTACTACCCTAAACTTTGCCGGTGCGCGGCTTAGAGATGTTGGGCGTTTACCCTGTGGAATAGTCGCTCTGCGAATTCCACAGGGTTTACCC
>CAYWHT010000234.1:0-6793 GCA_964458135.1 uncultured Saprospiraceae bacterium
TTCGCCAAAAGACACTGCCAAAGCGCAAAGCTACTTATTGCACAGTGTACTAGCCATCCACCCGAAACCCCCGGCGAACCTGTACTTTCGATCCTTCCGCCAAAAAGACGCTCGAAGGTCCACTTTCCACGAAAGGAACGAATTCCGGACCGTAGAGATTCGCAATATCGGCCTGCAGCTCAAAATCCCGGACCGGATAGATGCGCCAGCGGGGGTGCTCTACCCGGTAGCCGGTCGTGCGGCCGGATTTGGAGCGGGAGAAGCCCCAGTAGTGCTCGGCGATAAATTCCTCTTCCGAACCCTCGGATATCGGTTGGGGGTGGTCTTCAGCCAGGGCGCGGAGTCCCTGCCATTCGCCGCGCCATTTCCATTCGTATTGCACCCGGACCCGGCCGCCTTCGACCTGACGCTCGTGACGCATGGGCAGGCGGCGGTAATGCTCGTTGTAAAGGGTATTGGCCACCGCCGCAATAGCCCGGCGCGGTACGATTTCGCTGATGAACACCACCCCCCGCTCCCAACGCCCTTCGTGCCGGTAGCGCACGTAAAACCGCAGGTTGACTTCTTCAAAGTTTCGGTGGAAGGGAATGGCCCACCCCATCACCCGGGTATCCAAAAACAAAAAGCCCACCACACTCATGTAGGCGCGGCCCTGCCAATCGTCCAACTCCGTGCCCGCGGGCACGTGGGGCCGCAACACCTCCGGATCAACCGGGTAGTTGACCATAATCAGATGTTCCCAGCGGGCGGTGAGAAAGATGTTGTTATCCATTTATAAGTTTTGATTTTGTAAGGAGTTTGCTTTTGATGCCGCAAGTGACCAGATTTGGGTGCTCAAAAGCCATTTTTGAAGCGCTATAGTCTGACAACTCAGGATTTGTGAAAATATGACGCCGCTATTTTTTCGGCTGGCAAGGCGGAAAACGTAGGCATAGCCTAAGTTCTGTCGAGGCTTTCCAACGCAGCAAGGCGGAACTCCGAGGAGCGAAGCGACGATCAGCGAAGCTAAAAAGAGCAAGTCAGAATTCACAAATTTTGGGTTGTCAGACTATACATTCAAGAGTGGGGTGCAACTCTTGAATAAAAAATGGTGAAGGTAGGTTCGGGTACCCCCCCCACAAGCTCCAAAATAAGTGTCTCCTCCTACTACTTGCCATTATTGCTCCGCGTAAGCCCGCATCTCCCGAATATACCTGAGATGCCGCCGCATGCAGCCCGCCAATTGAAGCACCGGCATACAGGGATGGCCCTTGCGGCGATTGATTTCGCTAATCTTACGGATCAGCTTCCAATGGCGAATAATGGTGCGCAGGGCGCCGGGATAAGAGATGCGGTGGGGGTCGTAGATGTGCGTGGGTTCCGAACAGATACCATTGACCTCGATGACCTTGAAGGGGCCGCCGTTTTTAAAGGACTCCAGGCTTTCGCATTTGATGTCGAAACGCCCGTAGTAAAAGCCTTCGATTTGTCCGGCCAGGCGATCCATGACGGCGCGCAGCCGGTCATCGATTTGGGCGTGACCATTGATAAAGCGGGTGCCTTTAGCGTGATTGCCCACAATGCCGAGGGGAACGCGTTCACCGGCAGCGGGGACGCGCTCCAGGCGCGAGCCCATCTGTGTTTCGAGGCGCTCGAGTTGTAAAATAGCGCGTTCATTCTTCTCCGCCAATTGCCGGATGGAATGCCGGCCATCGCCGGTCAGGGCGAGAAATTCTTTCAACGTCAGCGAGGTGACGTCTCCCCGGGAGGCATCCGGAAAGCGATAGTACAATACGCCGATTTCTTCGGGAAAGTCGAGCAGTTCCTGCAACAAAAAGTCGGTGGGATACCGTTTCAGGTAGGCGATCAATTCGTCGAGGTGTCGGATTTTGCGCACCAGCAATCCGCGGTAGCCGATATTGGGTTTGGCGATGAGCGGAAACTGAAGGCCGGCGGTATTGAGTTGTTCGGTTAATTGCCCGGAAGAGGCATACGGATGAACCAGCACGGTGACCGGGCGCACCGCGGGCGGAATTTTTTCTACGGTGGCCATTTTGGATTCGAGCCCCAAACCGCTGAAGTCAATGCCCGGATTGGCCGCCATAAAATAAGCGCCATGCCGGCTACGCACGGCATCGATGGGCAGCAGGAAGAGCAATGGCCAATAAAAGGCCAGGGAAGGCCAATATTCCCAATGAAAGAGTTTGACAAACCATGCTTTGTGCTTAACGCGATCCAAAAACTTCACTACCTAATCCGATTTTTTCCCACTCTAAGGCGCCCTGAATCAAGTCCTGGTACCGCATGCAAATGTTGGTCGCCCCGGCGATGACGTTGGTAATGCTGACGGTCTTCACCCAATCTCCCCGGTTCATGACGACGTCGTTATGGGGGTCGCCATCGCCGGCCCCACGGTGGAAGTCCAGGATGGCGTCCAGGCTGAAATCGCGGCGATGCTCCAGCCACTGCTTGAACCAGTGTTCGCGCTTCTTGCGAATTTGCGGTTCGTAGAGGGTAGCCGAAGACCAAATGTAATAATTTTGCGTATCCAGCCGGCGGATATGGAGTTGCTTTTCGTCCCAGCGCAATTCAATCAGCTGATCGGCTTCCCGAATGATCATGGTAAAGGGTTCCATGCCCCCGAAGCGATAATTCCGGATAAATTTTTCCGCATTCGCGAAAGCAAAATAATCGAGGGCCATGAGCCCGCGGCTGCGGCGGTAGGGCGGTTGGCGGTGGTGGCGCTCAAAAGCCCCGTTGAGGATGCAAAGGCTGCGGGTTCCTTCGGAAATGGCAACCCAAGCGCCGCCCGCTTCGGCATCCCGCGGGAAAATAACCTGCTGCCCCCCGATGATTTCGCTGGATATTTTCCGGGGAGAGCGCCCGGGTTGTTCGTCCCGGTTGGTGGAGAGCATAAACTGTCGGTCTTGAAGCGGTATATAGGTCACGGTGCACATGGGCCGGCGGAGGGTTTGGTGATGTACAATGGATGAAGAGCGTATGGGCATTTCAGCCGTAGCTTCCGCACAATTCGAAATCCTAACGGACTATAAAGCTACACCAAAAAGCGGGTTTGAGTTGAGTTGGCGTACGCCACGCTCTTACTTGCACGTATTGTGCACGACATTATTCGTAAAAAATCATAACTTCCTCGGCGCTTTTACGGCTTATTTCGGGCACCCGGGCTTCCGGATCGGGATACCCAACCGGGATCAGGAGGAAGGGCCGTTCGTTTTCGGGGCGCTTCAGAATCTTTTGCAAAAAATTCATCGGGCTGGGAGTATGGGTAAGCGCTACCAGGCCGGCATTATGGATGGCGGCCAGGAGCAAGCCGGCCGCAATACCCACCGATTCGTTCACGTAATAGTTTTTGTGCTTCTTCTCCCCATCCACATCATAGGCCTTTTTGAAAAGGACGATCAGGTAGGGGGCTTTTTCCAGGAAGGGTTTCCGCCAATCCGTTCCCAGGGGAGCGAGGTCGCTTTTCCATTCCTCGGACATGCGGCCCTTATAATTGCGGTATTCTTCCTCTTCGGCGGCCTTACGGATCCGGGCTTTGACCTCCGGGTTGCAAACCACGCAAAACGTCCAGGGTTGTTTGTTGGCGCCGGAGGGCGCACTGGCGGCGGTCATCACGATATTTTCGATGACCTCCCGGGATACCGGCTTGTCGGAAAAATCGCGTACCGACCGGCGTTTTTCCATAAGCTGAAGAAGTTCCCGGCTGTTGCGGAGCATGTCCACTTTATTGTAACGCACGCCCCGGTAGGGAATGAAGGAGTATTCTGACTCACTCATGATGAATGGGAATTAGGCTTAGCGCTCATTTAGCGGCCGGCGATCAATAACTGTCGGGTTTTCCAGGAGCGCTTTTTCCTTTATCCGGCTTTGAAGAACCGCCTCTCTTAGCACTGCTAAGGTCGGGAACCTTCATCCCCGCCTGCCTTAGTAAGTACGGCGGGCAGCTTGGCTAAAGAAACAATCGCTGGCCTATCGAAGCCCGATAATCGCAGGCCGTTTAGCATTTGGAAGATATCAATTTTTGCAGCGTCTCCCAACCGGCAGTTGACCAAATTGAATGGCGGATAGCAACCGGTCACGGAGTAGAGGCCGATACGGGCAATACCTTACCGTTAAAGAAATGCTGTCCCTGTCGGGCAAAGTAAGCGATAAACCCGGCCATTTTTTGGCTACTCATTGGCACTTCCATTCCGGGAAAGGCTTCGGCGAGCATTTCGGTTTGCACGGCGCCCAACGCCAGGCAGTTGACGGCGATGCCCGCTTCTTTGAATTCTTCGGCCAGGCATTCGGTCAGGTTGGAGAGCGCGCCTTTGCTCGTGCTGTAGCCGGTGAGGCCGGGAAATTTGGCGCTGCCCGGAAAGCCGCCCATGCTGCTGATATTCACGATGTGCGCGTTGGTGCTCCGGCTCAGCACCGGCAGGCAGGCCCGGATAAGCTCCACTACACCGAAGAAATTCACTTCGAACATGCGCCGCCAGTCTTCCGCAGTCAGATCGGCAAAGGGTTTGTTGATCAGCAAGCCGGCGTTATTGACCAATAAATCGAGTTGGGACCAATCGGCCAGGGCCGACGTCAGCTTGTCGGGCTGCGGCTTGGTCAGATCGTAGGGAAGCGTGCGGATATTACCGGGCAATACGCGGGCATCGCAATCGGCGCGCAGTTCCTGTAGGCGCTCTTCGTTGCGGGAAATAACCAGAATATCGGCGGCTGAGTCTTTGGCGAATTCAAGCGTCAGATCGTATCCGATACCCCGGCTGGCGCCCGTGATGATGGCATTCATACGGCGAATTTTTACGTAAAACTAATCAATGCGGCGGCGGCAGCACCACAGCGGCGCTAAAAATCTCCCAATTGGGGACGCATGAGGATTTCTTCTACAACCGCTGCGGGGCCCATCTCCCAGGCGCCGTATACCGCCCTGGCTACGTCGGCAGCTTGCATTAGGCGATCTTGGGGCAAATCCGCGCCCGCCCAGGAATCCGACCAGGTCGGCCCCGGCAGGACCGCCGTCACCCGTACGCCACGCTCCTGCAATTCCAGGCGTAAGGAGCGGGAAAAGCCCAGCAGCGCAAACTTGGTGATGGTGTAAGCGCCATTATTAGGGTAAGCCTGCAAGCTGGCGATAGAGCAGATGTTAAAGATGTGCCCTTTATCGGCCTGCTCCAGCGAGGAGATCAGGCGGCGGGTAAGGTGGTAGGCGCTGTATACGTTCGTGGCCATCATTTCTTCCAGCAATCCTTCCGCTTCGGTGAGGACTTCACTGAGAACGAAGCGGCCGGCGTTGTTGACCAATACTTCAATATCCCCGCAATTTTGCAGCACCGCCCCGGCGAAAGCCGCTATTTCGTTTGTATCGCTCAAATCGGTAGGCCTTACGTAGACGCGAATACCGGGGTAGCGTTCCCGAAAGCGGTTTTTCAAATTTTCAAGGTCGGCGGCCGTACGGGCCGCAATGGCCAGATCGAACCCCCCTTGGGCAAAGTGTTCGGCAACGGCCAGCCCGATGCCTTTAGTGCCTCCGGTAATCACACAAGTCATGAGCAGCAAGATTAAATAGATCCATTGTCAAATGGTGTTTCGGCAAAGAGGCTTCAGCAATTGTAAAACTTACAACCCGCCATCGACGTTTCAACTTCCGAATCGACCTTATTGTTTTTCGCGGGCTTCCCGGTAAAATGGCTTAATTTTGGAGCTTTTATTACTCCGCCCGGAAAAACTAAAGAACCGGCAACGCATGAATCTCAATATTCTCTACCACTTCGGCCGTTACTTAATCATGATGGGGACCGCAATTTCCCGTCCTGAAAGAGCCTCAATGTATTACAAGGAGACCGTACGGCAGATGGACGATATCGGCATCGGCTCAGTAGTCATTGTAGTGCTCATATCAGTCTTTATCGGGGCGGTAACGGCGGTGCAATTTGCCTACCAGCTCGACGGCACCCTGGTTCCCATTTATTATATCGGCTATATCGTACGCGACAGCACCATTATCGAGCTGGCCCCGACGATCACCTGCCTGGTTTTGGCCGGTAAGGTAGGCTCCAATATCGCAGCGGAGATCGGCGGGATGCGACAGAAAGAACACATCGACGCCATGGAGATCATGGGGGTAAATACGGCCGCCTATCTGATTGCGCCCAAGGTGGTGGCCGCGCTGGTCGTTATTCCCTTGTTGGTCGCCCTGGCTAGTTTTGTCAGCGTTGTCGGAGGCTACCTGGCCACCGTTCCGTCCGGTTTCATGTCCGATTCCGAGTACATACAAGGCGTCCGCTCCTTTTTTGAGCCCTACAACGTGACGATCATGTTTGTCAAAGCCTGCGTATTCGGTTTTTTGCTGACTACGGTTTCGGCTTACCAGGGCTACTACGTCACCGGGGGAAGCATCGAACTAGGCCGCGCCAGCACCAATGCCGTCGTCTTCAGTGATATCCTAATTTTATTATCCGACTACCTCATCGCCATCATACTTACCTAATAGTGGCGATTGCAAAAAGAAGCCATTGACCATGATTCGAGCAATCAATATACACAAGGCGTTCGGGAGCCTTAAAGTCATTAAGGGGATCGATGCCGAATTCTTCCGCGGGAAAATGAATTTAATTATTGGTCGTAGCGGTTCCGGCAAAACCGTCATGCTCAAGCTCATCGTGGGGCTGTTGCAGCCCGATAAAGGCAAAGTTTTTTACGATGACATTGATTTTTACAGCCTCAACAAACGCGAGATGCGCGCCTTACGCATGAAAATCGGCATGCTCTTTCAGGGCTCCGCGCTTTTCGACTCCATGACGGT
>CAYWHT010000235.1:0-6789 GCA_964458135.1 uncultured Saprospiraceae bacterium
GTCCCGAGCCTTTCATATCGCTGCCGGAAGTGGATTGGATTTTCTTTGCCAGTCGCAAAGCGGTGACCTTTTTCATTCAACAATTGGATTGGAACGGGCAGACATTGAGTCAAGGCGTGCAACTGGCCGCAATGGGACCGGGCACCGCCCGGGAGCTCCAGCGTGTCGGGCGGCCGGTCGCCTTCGTCGGGGACGGCCGCGCCGAGACGACGGCCGAAGCTTTTCTGGAACGGGCGGCCGGCCAACGCGTGCTATTCCCGAGAGCGAAGATTTCCCGCCGCTCCGTACAAAGCCTGATTGCCAATCTCATCAAAGAGAAAGATCTGGTGGTTTACCGCAACGAACCGGTAGAGGAATTCGTCATCCCCTATACGGATTACCTGGTGTTTACCAGCCCGCTCAATGCTAAAACCTACTACGCCCGCTACGAACCCGCCGACGAGCAACGCATCATCGCCATTGGCGCCACTACGGAGGCGGCGCTGGAGAAGTTGGGGGTGACTAATGTGCGTACGGCCGGCAGCCCTTCGGAGGCGGCCTTGGTGGAGTTGATAATGGCGTGGGAAGAGGAGTGAGGGTGGATGACCCGGGCCTTTCGGCCCTCGTAGATGGATGGGATTAGGCCTTTGGCCCTTGCCTTATGGGTGGTTGGATGGGATTGTGCTTTGCTTGGGGATGGTCCAACCCCCAAGCAAAGCACAACCCCATCTCCACATCCAAAAGCGAGGCCGCCAGGCCGAGCACATCCACAGTGAGGGCCGCCGGGCCCGAACCATCCTCCCATCCTGTCATCTTCCAGCTTTTTTTTACCTTTGTCTCATGCATTTTACAGCGAAACAACTGGCGGAAATCTTAGACGGAAGTGTAGAAGGCAATCCGGAAGTCATCATTGACCGGCCCAGTAAGATTGAAGAGGGAGGCGTGGGCAGCATTTCCTTTTTAGGCAACGCCAAATACGAGCGGTACGCGTACACCACCAGCGCTTCGGCGCTATTGGTCAACCAGGATTTTCAGCCGCGGAAACCCATTCAGGCTACTTTGATTCGCGTGGAAAACGTATACAACTCCATCGCCACCCTGCTCAAGCAATTTGGCCATCAAAACAACCAGCCGCTGGGCGTTTCGGAAGAGGCTTTTGTCCATCCCGCCGCCAAGGTGGGTGAAGGATCATCCGTTGGGCGCCTGAGCATTATCGAGGAAGGCGCCCAATTAGGGGCCAACTGTGTGGTTTATCCTCAAGTTTACATCGGCGCCAATACCACCATCGGCGACAACGTACGCATTTATCCGGGGGTGCGCATCTTACACGATTGCCATATTGGCGACCACTGCATTATCCATCCCAATGCCGTTCTCGGTAGTGACGGGTTTGGTTTTGCTCCAAGGGAGGACGGTACTTACGAAAAGATCGATCAGATTGGAAATGTCATCCTGGAGGATTGGGTAGAGGTGGGGGCCAATACCACGATAGACCGGGCCACCATGGGCAGCACCATCATTCGGCAGGGTGTAAAACTGGACAACCTGGTGCAAGTCGCCCATAATGTAGAAATCGGAGAAAATACGGCCATAGCGGCCCAGACCGGTATTGCCGGCAGCACCAAAATTGGCAAAAACTGCCGTATCGGGGGGCAAGTAGGCTTTATAGGGCACTTACAAATTGCCGACGGCACGCAGATTCAAGCCCAAAGCGGCATTGCTTCTTCCGTAAAAGAACCCAACCAAGCGCTCTTCGGATATCCCGCCTTTAGCTATAAGGACTTTGTACGCTCCCACTCGGTATTCAAGAAGCTCCCCGAGCTCTACCGGCGATTATACCAACTCGAAAAACAACTCAAGGATAAACAATAAGCCCGCGCCTTCGGCAACTTTTAATTGGATAGGGCCCGCAAATACCCTAAAAGTTTATCTTTGCAAAAATTTTTTGGCCGATCCATGAAGCAACACACGATCAAGCAGCCGGTTTCCGTAAGCGGTGTGGGTTTGCATACCGGTAAAACCGTTACGCTCACCTTTAAGCCGGCGCCGGTCAACCACGGCTATAAATTCGAACGCATTGACCTGGAAGGCCAACCGGTTATCAACGCCGATGTCAACCAGGTGGTCTCCACCGTTCGGGGCACCACCCTCAAATCCGGAGACGCCCAGGTCAGCACGGTCGAGCACGCCCTGTCCGCCCTGTCCGGCCTACAAATCGACAACGCCCTCATGGAAATCGATGGCCCCGAAGCCCCCATACTCGACGGCAGCGCCGCCGGCTTCGTCAAGGCGTTGCAGGAAGCCGGCAAGGAATCCCAGGAAGCTGATCGCGAATATTTCGAAGTAGACCGCCCCCTATCCTACCGCGACGAAGTCACCGGCACCGAGCTGATTGCCCTTCCCGCCGGCCATTTCGAGCTGACGGCCATGATCGACTTCAACTCGCCGGTGCTCGGCCAACAGTACGCCTCGATCATCGACATGAAAGACTACGCCAAAGAGGTGGCGCCATCGCGCACCTTCGTCTTCTTGCACGAACTCGAACAGCTCTTTAATCAAAACCTGATCAAAGGGGGCGATTTAACCAATGCCATCGTCATCGTCGACCGCCCCGTCAGCCAGGATGAATTGGATGACCTGGCCCAAAAACTAGGCAAGCCCAGCGTAAAAGTCGACAAAGAAGGCATTCTAAACACCCTCAAACTTCATTTTCGCAACGAGCCCGCCCGCCATAAATTATTGGACCTAATCGGCGACATCGCCCTGCTCGGCAAACCCATCAAAGGCAAAATCCTGGCTACCAAACCAGGTCATACGGCCAATGTAGAGTTTACCAAAATCCTGCGCAAACACTACCTCGAACAACGCAAGTTGCGCGGCAAACCCAAATACGATCCGGATAAACAACCCCTGTTTGACGTAGTCAAAATTTCCGAATGGCTGCCCCACCGATATCCTTTCCTGCTCATCGACAAAATCATCGAACTGTCGGAGCGGCACGTCGTAGGGGTTAAAAACGTCACCTTCAACGAAGCTTTCTTCCAGGGGCACTTCCCCAGCAACCCCGTGATGCCCGGGGTCCTGCAGATCGAAGCCATGGCGCAAACCGGCGGCATCCTGGCGCTATCGACGGTGGAAGATCCCGGAAATTGGGACACCTATTTTTTGAAAATTGAAAATGCTAAATTTAAGCAGAAAATAGTACCTGGCGATACGATCCTGTTCAAGATGGAATTAATGGCGCCCATTCGACGGGGTATCTGTCAAATGCAAGCTACTGCCTATATTGGAAATAGAATCGTTTCGGAAGCCGAATTAACTGCTCAAATCGTTAAGCGCACTTAAGATGAACCAAGGTAAAGTGGCATCGTATATTCATCCGGAGGCTCAAGTTGGGGAAAATGTGACCATTGGCCCTTTCACCTATATTGATAGAGATGTCGTCATTGGTGATCATACCTGGATCGGCCCCAATGTGACGATCTTCGAAGGCTCCCGAATTGGCGACCACTGCCGGATCTTTCCGGGCGCAGTTATCGCCGGCATTCCCCAAGACCTCAAATTCCAGGGGGAGAAGACCACCGTCGAGATTGGCAACTACACCACCATCCGGGAATTTGTCACCGTCAACCGGGGCACGAAGTACGCCAACCGCACGGTAGTAGGCGACCACTGCCTGCTCATGGCCTACGTACATATCGCCCACGATTGCGTGATCGGCAGCCATGTCATCCTGGCCAACAACGTCAACCTCGCCGGCCACGTCATTATTGAAGACTGGGCCATCCTCGAAGGGCTGGTCGCGGTACAGCAGTTTATCAAAATCGGCGCCCACAGCTTCGTCGCCGGAGGCTCCCTGGTGCGCAAAAACGTCCCGCCCTACGTCAAAGCCGCCCGCGAACCGCTGTCCTACGCCGGCGTCAACTCCATTGGATTGCGGCGCCGCAACTTCTCCAACGACCAGATCAAACACATCCAGGATATCTATCGCATCCTTTACGTCAAAGGCTACAATATTTCCCACGCCCTAAAAATGATCGAGAACGATATGGAAGCCACCCCGGAACGGGAGAATATCCTGAGCTTCATCCGCAATGCCGATCCCGGCATCATGCGGGGCTTCCAGCAAATTAACGGCAACAATGTCAATGAGGATTGAGCTACAGCGCGTAGCCAAGCGGTACCGGTTCGATTGGATTCTGCGCAACGTCAATCTCCAACTCCGCAGCGGCGACGCCTACGCCATCACCGGGCCGAACGGTTCGGGAAAATCCACCCTGCTTCGCATTCTGGCCGGTCATCTTTCTCCTTCCCGCGGTAAGGTGCAATTTTTCGACGGCCAGGATCGTTCCCTCGACCCCAATCTCGTCTACCAACGGCTGGCCTACGCGGCGCCCTACGTCGAGTTGATCGAAGAGTTCACGCTTTGCGAAGCCATCCGTTTCCACATGCGCTTTAAACCCTTCCAGGCCGGGCTGTCCGAGGAAAACGTGCTCAAACTCCTTAACTTCCGCAGCGCCGCCCGCAACAAACCGGTGCGCAACTTTTCCTCCGGGATGAAACAGCGCCTGAAACTCGTACTCGCCGTCTGCACCCAAACCGATTTGCTGCTGCTTGACGAACCCACGACCAATCTCGACCGGCAAGGGGTGGAATGGTACCTCGACCTCATCGGCCGCTACCGCCAGGATCGCCTGCTCGTCGTAGCCTCCAACGTGGAAGAGGATTACCAGTTTTGCGGGGAGCAAATCGAAGTAACGGAATTTAAGGGAAGCGGGAAAGGTTGACTAAGAGCTTGTTGATAGTCTGCCAACCCAAGAATTGTGAATGCTGACTTGGCGGGCTATTTTTAAATCCGAACCCGGAGCCGCTATTCAAACTTCTGCCTTCATCTCCACCAAAAACTGCCGCAACTCCTTCAAACGCTCGATCATCTGCAACTTCTTTTTGTGGCGTTTTTGCTGACGACCGATCTCCTGCTTGGCGCCCGTCAGGGTGAAGCCACGCACTTTTACGAGCGTGTAAATTCTTCGCAAGTGAACGATATTCTGTTGGGTGAAGCGGCGGTCGCCCTTGCTATTTTTATGCGGCTTGAGGTGATCGAATTCATTTTCCCAAAACCGGATCAAAGACTTGGAAACGTCAAACATTTCGGCCACTTCCCCGATAGTGTAGTAGCGTTTAAGGTTTTCTTTTTGTGTGGCCATAAGTTTGGAATTAATGCACTCGAAAATTAGGGCTTTCTGAATAACTTTTCAAACTCCCGGCTCAAGCGGCCCCATGCTTACTGCTCCAAGTGCTCGCGCAGTAGTTGTTGGGCTACTTTAGCATCCGCCTTACCTCCGGTAGCCTTCATCAGTTCACCGATAAAAAAACCGATCAGGCCTTTTTTGCCTTTGCGGTAGCGTTCTACCTTATCGGGATGTTTGGCCAGGATGGATTCGATCTCGGCCCCCAGCTGGTCGGCGTCGGAATTTTGGAGGAGGTTGAGTTCCCGGGCCAAATCGATGGGTTGACGTTGCGGATGGTCAATGAGCACCGGCAGAATGTGTTGGTAAGCTTTGGCCCCGGCGACGACTCCTCCTTCGATCATCTCCACGAAGGCCGCTAGCCGCGCAGCATCTACGGGGAATGCTGCGGGAGGCATCCCCTTTTCCTTAAGGAAAGGCAATAGCTTATTGATCAATAAGTTGGCAATAGCTTTATAATGACGGCAGTGTTGGGCGACGGACTCGAAGAACTCCAGCGGCGCTTTTTCTTCGCTCAGCAGTTGCAGATCGTATTCCGGTAGTCCGTACTGCGTGCTGAGCCGCTCCCGCGCCTCCCAGGGTAGTTCGGGCATTTCGCTGCGAAACCGCTCCAGCACTCCGGCCGTAATAGGCACCGGCGGCAAATCCGGCTCCGGAAAGTAGCGGTAATCGTGGGCCTCTTCTTTGTCGCGCAAAGGAGAGGTGACGCCCGTCTCCGGATCGAAATTCAGCGTTTGCTGTTGTACGCTTCTGCCCGCTCGTAGCAGTTCGATCTGTCGCCGTTGTTCGTATTCGATTGCGCGGCGGGCAAAGCGCATGGAATTGACGTTCTTGATTTCGCAGCGCTCTCCCAGCTTTTCGGCGCCCGCAGGGCGAACGGATACATTGACATCGCAACGCATGGATCCCTGCTCCATATTGCCGTCCGAAATCTCCAAGTAGCGCACCAATTGGCGCATTGCCGTCATAAAGGCGTCTACTTCCTCCGGGGAATGCAAATCCGGCTCGGTAACGATTTCCAAGAGCGGAACCCCCGCCCGGTTGAGATCGATCAACGAGTGCATCGGGTCGTCATCGTGCATCGACTTACCCGCATCTTCTTCCATGTGAATGTGGTGGATGCGAATTTGCCGGTGCTGATCGTCCAGCACAATGGGCAGGTAACCGCCCCGGCAAATGGGCTCGGCATCCTGGGTGATCTGGTAGCCTTTCGGCAAATCGGCGTAGAAATAATTCTTGCGGTCGAAACGACTTTCGGGATTGATGCGGCTGTTGAGCGCCAGGCCCAGCTTAACGGCGTATTCGACCTGCCGGGCGTTCAAGCGGGGCAGCGTGCCCGGATGTCCCAAAGATACGGGGCTGACCTGCGTGTTGGGTTCCCCGCCAAAGCGCGTGGCGTCTCCGCAAAAGGCCTTACTGCGCGTATTCAATTGAACGTGTACTTCCAGTCCGATTACCGTCTCGTAAGTGCTCAAGAATTTCGTGTTTTAGTACGTCAGCGCCCCCAAAACGAAAGACAGCGTTGACGCGAAAAGAAAAATAAAAAAGTAGGTGAAGTTGA
>CAYWHT010000236.1:0-6788 GCA_964458135.1 uncultured Saprospiraceae bacterium
GGCCGAGGTAGAGTACGGCAAAGCTGAACTGCTTTTCGGAGCGCGTAATTTTTGATTTGACGGTAGTCCGGCCCAGGGCCAGTTTACGGGAGCCGGCCTGCATTTGGTGGTAGGCCTGGCTGTTGGCTTCGTAATTAAACAGCTCCAGGTGTTCGGGATAATCTTCGAAGAGGGAAGAAGCTGCATAATGCATGCCCACCCGCACCAGGTCGACCCGGGCGGGCATGACGTTTTTCTTGTAACTGGCCGCGCCGTTGGCGTAGAGGTTGCTGGGCGCCGCTTCCAGGCCTTCAATGAATTGCCTGTGCAGGTTGACCTTCGCGATCTGGTCGGCGTAGTAGATGGCCCGGTTGGCGTACTGGAGGATCTGGTTGGTTTCGATACCCGAAATTTCGTCAAAAAACCACCCGCAACTGGTGAACATGAGCATGGCGTTGCGTTGCATTTCCAGGGCGCGCAGCACTTTAGTTTGTTCCGGTGAGGTCAGCGACTTTTTGGCGTGCCGCTCCAAAAAATCATCGATTACCGGAGCTTCTCGCTTTAGCAATACTTCGATATAATCGTTGCGGGCCTCCCAGGCATCCTTCAACAGGGGGGCTACTTGCTTTTCGTAAACCGGAATCAATTCATCGCGCAGCCAGTTGAGCGTATCTCTCAAGGGGCGGCGCCATTCTTGGGTCCATCCGGGACGACCACCGGTGTTGCAACCGCAGTTGGAGCGCCACCGCTCGACGCCGTGCACGCAGCTCCAGGAAGAGTTTTCGTGGATTTGCACTTCGAATTCCGGCGGATGCGCCTCCAGATAGGCTCCGTAATTGGTGATTTGCGCGAGCTCGTGCTTTTCCAGGTGCTCCAGGCAATCGGCCAGGGCCATCTCCCCGCGGTGGTGGTGGTGGCCGTAACTTTCTCCGTCGGTAGCGATATGTGCGATTTGGACTTCGTCGTTATCGTCAAAGGCATCGAGGAAGCGCTGTGCGAATAACTTGCCGTTGTTGAGCAGGCCGTTAAAAGCCACCCCCTGCGCAATGCCGCCGTGGTAAAAGAAAAGGTGGATCTTGCGGCCGGAGGGCAGCTGGTAGAGGTAGGGCCGGCGTGAATCGATGCTGTCGGGCGGCAGCTGGCGCCAATCCTTTTCTCCGATGCGGCGGATCGCTTTGCCTTGCCGCGGGGCCAGAAGGGTAAACTGAATGCCGTGCTCGGCCAGCAATTCCAGGGTCTCCGTATCTACGGCCGTTTCGGCCAGCCACATGCCCTCCGGTGCGCGGTTGAAACGGTAGCGGAAGTCGCGAACGCCCCAGGCAATTTGGGTTTCTTTATCGCGGCGGTTGGCCAGCGGCATGATCAAGTGGCTATGCACTTGAGCCAGGGCGTTGCCGTGACCGCCGTAGCGTTCCCGGCTCAGGCGGTCCGCTTCTAAAATCGCCCGGTACGTTTCGGGATCGGCATTCTCCATCCAGCTCAAAAGGGTGGGGCCAAAATTAAAGCTAATGCGCGAATAGTTATTGATAAGATTGATAATGTAACCTTCCTCATCCAGTATGCGCGCCGCCGTATTGGGGGCGTAACATTCAAAATTGATCCGCTCGTTCCAGTCATGAAAGGGAGCAGCGGAATCCTGGGTTTCTATTACTTCCAGCCAGGCGTTCTCGCGGGGCGGTTGGTAAAAATGGCCGTGTACGCAAACGTACTTGTTCTTGTGATTCATACTAAGCTCTAGTTGGATCCTTTCTTCGTAAGTAATAGCCTGCCCCTGACCCTGCGGTTGGGATCTCGGACTTGCAAGCCGAAAAAATAGCGGCGTCCCATTTTCACGCCACGCAGTAGACGCGAAGCGAAATCCTGACTTGGCAGACTTTCCACTTCAAGTTAAGGAATATAGTGTATAACTTACAATAAGAAATGCCTCCTAATTTCACCTTCGCAGGCATTAAATTTTCCACACCGCATTGATCGCGATTTATGATTTCTTTAACAGATAGACTGTCAAAGGTTTCTATATTTGTGCTTACTCATGAAATTCCCTGATCATGCCGAAAAAAATCAACCGACGCTTCCTGTTAGGGCTTCTTTGCCTTTGCCTCTTCCGTTCCAATCTTCAAGCACAAGCACCCGAGAAATGGTCATCGGCGGAAATCCACCAAGCCATTGAGCAGTTAAACTTTTTGGGATCGGCCCTGTACGTGGCTGCCCACCCGGACGACGAGAACACCAGTTTGATTGCCTATCTCTCTAACGAAACTAATGCCCGCACCGCTTACCTTTCGCTTACCCGCGGCGACGGCGGTCAAAACCTGATCGGCCCGGAAATCCGGGAACTGTTGGGGGTTATTCGCACCCAGGAGCTGCTGGCGGCCCGGCGGGTGGACGGCGGGAACCAGCTGTTTACCCGGGCCAACGATTTTGGTTATTCCAAGACGCCGGAGGAAACCCTGAACATCTGGAACAAGGAAGAGGTGTTGTCTGATGTCGTATGGGCCATTCGCAAGTGGCGCCCCGACGTCGTCATCAACCGGTTTAGCCACGATGTCACCCGCCGCACGCACGGTCACCATACGGCTTCGGCCATGCTATCCTACGAAGCCTTCGACCTGGCCGGGAAATCAGATGCCTATCCCGGGCAACTCGAATACGTTGATGCCTGGCAGCCGCGCCGCCTGTTCTTTAACACCAGCTGGTGGTTTTACGGCAGCCGGGAGGCTTTCGCCAAAGCCGATAAGTCCAAGATGCTCAGCATTGACGCCGGCGTATACTACCCCAAGGAGGGAAAATCCAATAATGAAATCTCGGCCGAAAGCCGAAGCATGCACAAATGCCAGGGCTTTGGCCGCGCCGGTGAGCGGGGGCCCGACCTGGAATACCTGAAACTCCTCAAAGGCGATATGCCCGAAGATACGACCGATCTCTTCGCAGGCATCAACACGAGCTGGCGCCGGGTGGAAGGCGGAGCACCCATCGGAGATATTTTGGAAAAAGTAGAGCGCCAATTTCGTTTCGAGGATCCCGCCGCCAGCGTATCCGACCTGCTGGAAGCCTACCGGATGATTCGCGATTTGCCCGACGGCCACTGGAAATCGGTAAAGCTGCCGGAAATCAAAAAGGTCATCACCGCCTGTCTGGGCTTGTACGCCGAAGCCGTTACCGGCGAATACTTCGCCACGCCCGGCGGTCAGATTGATCTTTCGTTGGAGATCATCAATCGATCCGGGGTAGACGTCCAATTGCAAAAAGCTGTTTACCTGCCTACCGGCCAGGATACCAGCATGCAAACCACCCTGGAAAACAATATTCCCCTGGAATGGAAAAAGCAACTGCGCGTTCCCGCTGACCTGTCTTACACCGGGCCCTATTGGTTGCGCCAACCCTGGGAGCTGGGGATGTACACCGTGGAAGACCAGGCGTTGAGGGGCTTGCCCCAGACCCCACAGCCCATGAAGGTGGTCTTTGAGTTGGAAGTAGCGGGGACGCCCCTGGAACTCGAACGCCCCTTGAAATATAAGTTTGCCGATCCGGTAGCCGGGGAGGTTTTCCGACCTTTCGAAATCGTTCCGCCGGCGACCGCCGGCATTGCCGATCGAGTCTACGTCTTTGATAACGAGGAATCCCAATCCGTCGAGGTTAGCCTGAATGCGGGCCGCGCCGGCATCGAAGGCCGCCTGGAACTCGAAGTGCCGGAAGGATGGACCGTCGAACCACAGGGCATTGACTTTGCGCTGGAGCTCAAAGGCGAAGAACAAACCTTTAATTTTGAACTGACGCCTCCGGAGGCCCAGAGTGCGGGCGACATCCGGCCCGTGATCCGGCTCGATGACGCCGGCTACCGCGATGAACGCATCGTCATCAATTACGACCATATTCCCGCCCAACTGGTGCTGCGCGAAAGCAAATCCAAGGTGGTTAAAATCAATATCCGCAAAGCTGGCGACCGCATCGGTTACATCATGGGCGCCGGTGATGAAGTGCCCGCCAGCCTCGAGCAAATCGGCTACGATGTGACCCTGCTGGAGGAAAAAGACGTTAAGGCCGGCGAGCTGTCGGCTTTTGACGCTCTAATCGTCGGCGTACGCGCCTACAACACTCTGGATTGGCTGCGCTTCCGCCAGTCCCAACTGATGGAGTACGTGGAGCAGGGCGGCACCATGATCGTACAATACCAAACCAGCTACCGGCTCAAAATGCCTTCCGAAGAAATTGGTCCTTATCCTTTTAAAATTTCCCGTGACCGGGTAACCGTAGAAGAAGCCGAAGTGCGCTTTTTGCTGCCCAATCACCGCTTGCTAACCTACCCGAACGAAATCACCCAGCAGGATTTTGCTAATTGGGTGCAGGAACGAGGCTTGTATTTTCCCGACGAATGGGATGATCAGTACCAGGCCGTACTCTCTTCCAACGACCCGGGGGAGTCGCCCAAAAACGGAGGCCTGCTAGTGGCGGAGTACGGAAAAGGCCACTACATTTACACCGGCTATTCCTGGTTCCGCGAATTGCCGGCGGGGGTTCCGGGAGCGTTCCGCATCTTCGCCAACCTGATCTCCATTGGAGAGAAGACCGAACCTTAAACCCTGCGAACGCGCGGCGCTCCAATTTCCGGAAGCTATCCGGACGCGCCGCGCATCCTCCCGTTTTCGACCAACTCTCTTCCTTTTCCGGTAATACCAAATAGCAGATGTCAACCAACGACGCCAACAACGAGGATCTTCCGCGGGAACAGCCACCCATTTTTAAAACCTGGGGGCAGATGTATACTTTCGTGCTGATTTTGCACGCAATTATTATTTTCCTCTTTTATTTGTTTACCAACATTTACTCCTGACACGCTTGCAGGGAGATTGCCATCTACAACGAACGAAAGACCATGCACAACCTGGACTGGATTGTAATGCTGGGCACCTTACTGGGAATCGTGGGATACGGAGTTTGGAAAACCCGTCACGTCAGAACCACCCAAAGCTACTTGCTAGGCGACCGCGACTTACCCTGGTGGACCATCGGTTTATCGATTATGGCGACTCAAGCCAGCGCCATTACCTTCCTATCGACACCCGGGCAAGGCTTCTCCGACGGGATGGGCTTCGCTCAATTCTATTTTGGCTTGCCGGTAGCGATGGTGCTGTTGAGTATTTTTGTGCTGCCGCTTTACTATCGCCTTAAGGTATATACCGCCTACGAATTTCTCGAGAATCGCTTCAATATTCAGACCCGTACTTTAACCGCCATACTGTTTCTGATCTCGCGCGGTTTGGCCGCCGGACTAACTATTTACGCCCCGGCGATCATTCTCTCCAAAATTCTCGATTGGAGCCTGAATTCGACCATCTTTTTCATCGGTATTTTGGTGATCATTTACACGGTGGCGGGCGGAACCAAAGCGGTGAGTTATACCCAAAAGCAGCAGATGATCGTCATTCTAAGCGGCATGTTCATCGCGGCAATGGTGTTGGTCTGGAAACTACCCAGCGACATCGAGTTTTCGGATGCCCTGGGGGTAGCCGGAAAGATGGGCAAGCTTGAAGTCGTCAATTTCGACTTCGACTTGTCGAATCGCTACACGTTCTGGACGGGTATGTTGGGCGGGGTATTTCTATTTTTGTCCTACTTTGGCACCGACCAATCCCAGGTACAGCGGTACCTGTCTGGCAAAACTTTGACCGAGAGCCGCTTGGGCTTGCTGTTCAACGGTATTTTCAAAGTGCCGATGCAATTTCTCATCCTGTTCATCGGGGTGATGGTGTTTATTTTCTTTCAATTCAATCGCCCCCCGGTGCATTTCAACGAAGCCAACCTGCAAAAGCTGGAGAATACGGCCTATTCCGGACAGCTGGAGGCCTTGCGCGAACAGCATAACGAAATATTTGAAGCCCGGCGTGGAGAAGTACGCAACCTGATCGGGGCCCTGCGCCGCAATGACGAAACCGCCGCCACCCAAGTCCAAACCCAGATCGACGCATTGCAACAACGGGAACAGGCGATCCGGCAGGAAGTGAAAGGCCTGATTCAGCAGCAAGACCCCAAAGCCCAAACCGAAGATAAAGATTACGTTTTCATCACTTTCGTCATCCGGTACTTGCCCATTGGGCTTGTCGGCCTGTTGCTCGCCGTCATTTTCAGCGCGGCCATGTCTTCAACGGCTTCCGAGCTAAACGCTCTGGCAACGACTACCGTGGTGGACATCTACCGCCGCTCCTACGTCAAGGACAGAAGCGACCGCCATTATTTGTGGGCTTCCAAGGGCTTTACGATCCTTTGGGGTGGCATTGCGCTCTTTTTTGCCGCCACCGCCGACCTTTTCGAAAACCTGATCCAGGCCGTCAATATCATCGGCTCCCTCTTTTACGGCACGATCCTGGGCATCTTTATCGTTGCCTTTTTTCTCAAGTGGGTAAAGGGCCGGGCTGTATTCGTCGCTGCAATCATCGCCGAGCTAGTCATTATTCTGATTTTCTCTTTTGGGGATATCGCTTACCTCTGGCTCAATCTGATCGGGTGCTTCCTGGTCATGGGGATCGGCATGATGGCGCAGGCTTTGGCGCCGGCTAAGCAGTAGGTAGGGGCCCAGCGGGGGCAGCCGGGTGTAGCGCCTCTCCGGTTTACGTGCATCCCAAAAAAGGCTGCTCCTACGGAGCGCCTAGTGCCTCGGGCACTAAGTACCTGACCATTTTCGCGGCTTCTTTCGGCAATAGACTGCGTTGCTCATCGGTCAGGTAGCTATGGGGGATGGCCGCAGATGCTGCAATGCAGCCAATCCCAAAAATCCCACTCATCCGCGGACCATTTTAGGGGCCTGCGATGCA
>CAYWHT010000237.1:0-6781 GCA_964458135.1 uncultured Saprospiraceae bacterium
CGTTGGCGCCGGGCACGTCGAAGGCGATGGTGACATCCAGGCCGAAGCCAAAATCCGGATTGATGCGGTGTGCCGCCGAAATGGCGCCTCGCAGCCCGACTTCTTCCTGCACCGTGAAGACGGCGTACAAATCGCTAGGAATCTCCTGATCTTGGAGCGCACGCAGGGCTTCGAGCAGGATAAAGACCGAAACGCGGTTGTCGAGTGATTTGCTGTTGACGCAATCGCCCATTTCGATAAGTTGGCGCTCGCGCGTTACGGGATCACCGATGGAGACCCACTTTTCGACTTCCTCCTTTTTCATGCCAAGGTCGATATAATATTCACTGATGGGCAGTTGTTTGGTCCTTTCCTCGGGTTTCATCAGGTGGATGGGTTTGGAGCCGAGAATGCCGGGCAGGTCTTTGCGGCCGTGGACGATCACGCGCTGCGAGGTGAGGGTTTTCGGATCGAATCCGCCGAGCGTGTCGAAGCGGAGGAAGCCATCGTCATCGATATGGGAAACCATAAAGCTGATTTCGTCCATGTGGGCGGCGACCATCACCCGTTTGTCTGCTTTACCTCGTTTGATAGCCAGGACGTTGCCCAGGTTATCGATGTCGATTTGGTCTACCAGCGGTTCGGCTTCACGCAGGACGAGTTCGCGGATGCGTTGTTCAAATCCCGGTGCGCCGGGGGTCTCGCATATTTTTCGCAGGAGATCAACGTTGATCATAGGTGATTCATAAGTTTTAAGGGACGTGGTACAATCTGCGGTCGCCGGTTGAAAGGCGGCAATTTACCATTAATTTGGCAGCGTTGAAAAAAAATTGCCTTTTGCTTGGGGGGAGGGGATGATTATCTTCTTTTCCTATGCCTAAATTAACCCGGATTATAGTCCGCCAACCCAAAATTTGTAATTTCTGACTTGCTCTTTTTCCAGCTTGCTGCGTGTTGGGAATTTGCTTTTGATGCCGAAAATGACCAGATTCGGGGGCTCACAAAGCCATTTTTGAAGCACTATCGAAAAAATGGTGAAGGGAGGTTCCATAAATGGTCATTTGCAGGCCAAAGGGTAAACCCTGTGGAATTCGCAGAGCGACTATTCCACAGGGTCAACTCCCAATAAGCTCTAAATGTATGTCGATATTCAGAAAGTTGGCGGGAGAAACCGTGTTGTACGGCGCAAGTAACGTGCTCAACCGGCTGTTGAATTTTATCATCGTCACGCCTTATCTGACGTATGTATTCGCCGAAAGGCAGGAGGAATACGGCATTCATGGCCTGATGTACGCCTTTGCCGCCCTGTTGATGGTGGTGCTGACCTACGGCATGGAGACGGCCTATTTCCGCTTTGGCAACCGGGCGGAAAACGCCGGTTCGGCCTTTTCCACGGCCTTGTCTTCCCTGCTGGCGACGACGGTCTTTTTCGTGTCGCTGCTTACTTTTTTTTCCGAGCGGATTGCCAATATGCTGACCCACCGGCCGCAAGACGGCTTCTACGTAGTGCTCTTTGCTTTCATTATCGGCTTTGATGTGCTGGCGGCGATTCCCTTTGCACGGCTGCGCCTGGAAAACCGGCCTCTGCGTTTTGCGGCTATCAAAGCGGCCAATATTTTGATCAATGCCTCGCTGCTGATTGGTGCGTTAGAGTTGCTGCCCCGTTTGGCGGAAGCCGGTTGGTCGCCGGCCGTGCAATGGTACCGGCCAGAGTACGAGCTGACTTACGTTTTTGCGGCCAACCTGGGCGCCAGCTTACTGACGCTGGTGTTATTGTTGCCGGACCTGCTTCGTGGTCCCGCACCTACGGCGCCCGCGGAGCCTCCCATAATGGATGCCGGCGAGGCGCCGCAGCGTTCCGCCTTTTATTTTGATCGCCAATTGTGGGTGCGAATGCTGGGCTACGCCTGGCCCTTGCTCATCGTGGGTATTGCGGGCATGATCAACCAATTGGCCGATCGTTTCCTGCTGATGGAATGGCTGCCGGGCAATTACGATCAAAACCTCTATCAATTGGGCATTTACAATGCCTGCATTAAGATTGCCGTATTGATGAATCTTTTCACTCAGGCCTTTAAATACGCCGCGGAGCCTTTCTTTTTCCGGCACGCCGACCGCAGCGACGCACGGCGCATCTACGCGCGGGTGGCGCAGGCCTTCACCCTGGTGGGCAGCCTGGCTTTCCTCGCTATCCTCTTATACCTCGATCTCGTTCGCTACCTCATCAATCCAAATTACTGGGCCGGGCTGTCTATTGTAGCCTTCTTTCTCATCGCGTATTTGTTGCTGGGGCTCTACTACAACTTTTCGGTCTGGTACAAACTGACCGACCGGACGCGCTACGGCGCCTACATTGCTTCGGGCGGCGCCCTGATTACGCTGACGGCCAATTATTTTTTAATTCCCCGTTACGGGATTTTAGGGCCGGCCTTTTCTTCCCTGGCCTGTTTCGGGTTTATGTGCGCGGCCGCCCTGTTGATCGGGCGCAAGTATTACCCTGTTCCCTATCCGGTGGGACGCATGGCGTTTTATTTACTGAGCGCCGTGGTATGGCACCTGGTTTTTCGGGCGCTAGAGCCCCGCTTTCCCGGAGCTTTGGCGCCCAAGATGCTGGTCAGTACGGGTTTTCTCGCCGGCTATCTGGGGTTGCTATTAGGAGTGGAACGCCGGCAGTTGGCGCAAGTTTGGCGGGCGATCCGGCGGGGCAGCTGATCGGATGAACGATCCCCTATGACTTATCTTCGAAAAAAACTAATTTTGCGAGCCTTGTTAGGAACCTTTTCCTTCAAAAAGAGCGTAAGATCTTGCACAGAAACAATGGGTTAGCCATGATCAAAATCACGTTTCCCGACGGTAAAGTTCGGGAATATCCAAAAGGGACTACCGCACTCGAGATCGCCCAATCCATCAGCGAAGGGTTGGCGCGCAATGTTTTGTCGGCCAAAGTAAACGGGGAGGTGCGCGATGCGACCCGCCCCATCGAGGAAGATGCGACGCTCGAGTTGCTGACCTGGAAGGAACCCGAGGGTAAGAAAACGTTCTGGCACTCTTCCGCCCACCTGCTGGCCGAAGCGCTGGAAGCGCTATATCCCGGCGTCAAGTTCGGCATTGGCCCCCCAATCGATCAGGGTTTTTATTACGATGTGGATCCCGGTGACCGGGTGATCTCTACCGAAGATTTGCCCCGCATCGAGGAAAAGATGAAAGAGCTGGCCAAACAGAAAAACGAGTACGATCGCCGCGAAGTCTCCAAAAAAGAAGCCCTGGAATACTACCGGGAAAAAGATGATGAATACAAGCTGGAACTGATTAATGAACTGGAAGACGGCAGCATTACCTTCTACCAACAGGGCAACTTTGTGGATCTTTGCCGGGGGCCTCACATTCCCGATACGGGTAAGATCAAGGCCATAAAGTTAATGAACGTGGCCGGCGCCTACTGGCGGGGCGACGAGTCGCGCAAGCAGCTCACCCGGATCTACGGGATCACCTTTCCCAAGCAAAAAGAACTCAACGAATACCTCGAATTTCTCGAAGAAGCCAAAAAACGCGACCACCGCAAGCTGGGGGCCGAGCTGGAACTTTTTATGTTTAGCGAGCGCGTAGGCGCCGGGCTGCCCATCTGGCTGCCCAAAGGTAACGCCCTGCGCGAACGCCTGATGAAGTTTATGACCGACGAACAGGTCAAGCGCGGCTACAAGCTCGTGACCACTCCACACATCGTGAAAAAAGAACTGTACATCACTTCCGGGCACTACGAGAAATACGGTGAAGATAGCTTCCAACCCATCAATACGCCAAGGGAAGGGGAGGAGTTCTTGCTCAAACCCATGAATTGCCCGCACCACTGCGAGATCTACGCCCACAAACCCCATTCCTACCGCGACCTGCCCCTGCGCATCGCGGAATTCGGGACGGTCTATCGCTACGAGCAAAGCGGCGAGCTGCACGGCCTATCCCGCGTGCGCGGTTTTACGCAAGACGATGCCCACATCTTCTGTACGCCCGACCAGCTCAAGGACGAATTCCTGAACGTGCTAGACCTGACAATGACGGTGCTCCGACGCATGGGCTTCAAAGATTTTACGGCCCAAATCTCTCTGCGCGATCCCGATACGCCCGACAAGTACATCGGCACAAAGGCCAACTGGGAAGCCGCCGAACAAGCCATCATTGAAGCCACGAAAGAAGTCGAAATGGAGACGATCACCGAACTCGGGGAAGCCGCCTTTTACGGCCCCAAACTCGACTTCATGATCAAAGACGCCCTGGGGCGCTCCTGGCAGCTCGGCACCATCCAAGTGGATTACAATCTGCCCGATCGCTTCGAATTGGAATACACGGGGGCGGATAACCAACCTCACCGTCCAGTGATGATCCACCGGGCTCCCTTCGGATCGATGGAGCGCTTCATCAGCATCCTGATCGAAAATACCGCCGGTAAATTCCCGCTCTGGTTGACGCCCGAACAGTACGCTATACTGCCCATCAGCGACAAGTTTAACGACTACGCCTACGAGCTGGAAAAACAGCTGGCCGTAAAGGATATTCGCGGCTACGTAGACGACCGCAGCGAGAAAATCGGCCGGAAGATTCGCGATACGGAACTGAAGAAAGTCCCCCTCATGCTGATCGTCGGAGAACAGGAAGCGGAAAACCATTCAGTCTCCGTACGTGTTCAAGGAGAAGGCGATAAAGGAAGTATGACCGTTGACGAATTCATCGGCTACTTTGAAGGACTACTAAAAGAAGAACCATAACAGCTTTACTTGCTCGGCGGGTATTTTATTGCCCACCAAGCGTTAAACTTTTGCTAAGGACGGGACCATATATTTGAATTATTAAAATTTTTAATCTATTTTTAGCTTCCGATATTAATACAAACCGATAAAGCTAGCAAGTTAAATCCCAAATTAATGAAGCACCTTTTACTTTCATTATTGATGTTCACGCTTGGAACCCCCCTGGTTAGTGCTCAAATAGATCTGCGTCACCAGTTCGAGGCCGCCCGCAGCAAGCCGGATCCCAATGAAATTAAGGTTTATCCCAACCCCGCTACTGACTACATCGGATTAAGCGAGGCAAAGGAAGTAAAGCGTATCGTGATTATCAACCTGGTTGGCCGGCAGATGAAAACCTTTCAGGTTGGTGGTGAAGGCGCGCGCTATTACGTGGGAGACCTGCCCCGCGGCATGTACTTAGTTCAACTCCTCGACGCCCAGAAAGAAGTTGTCACCACCAAGCGCGTGAGCAAACGCTGATGCGCCCCCCAACAAAGAGACAGTAAAACGCCCGGTAGCTGAAAAGTTGCCGGGCGTTTTGCGTTTGGGGGAGTGGTCAAGGGCTTGTTGTTGGGTACGGGTGGATGGATGTAGGGGGTGAAGCTTTCCCTGTAATTCGCGATTTTGCTTCGAAATTGTTTGGACTGGGTCCTGTAAATCCGTATTAGCTTTTGATAATCAACTCTTCCTTAATCAAAAGAACAATTTTTGGCGCGGAAGCGAAGCGAGCCCCTTTTTTACTTCTTCATACTCCGCATCCAATCCGGCAACTGCCGCAAGGCCGCTAATTCCCGGTAAATACTCCGCGCTTCCGCCGCCGGGTAGCCGAAATAGACTTTATCGGTATCCAGATCTTTGGATACGCCCGATTTGGCGAGAATGACCACGCGATCGCCGATACGGAGGTTTTGGGCGATGCCAACCTGACCGTACATGATCACCTCGTCACCGACCCGGGTATTGCCGCCGATGCCCACCTGGGCGGCCAGCAGGCAGTGTTTGCCGATGATGACGTCGTGGCCGATATGCACCTGCCCGTCGAGTTTGGTGCCCCGCCCGATGATCGTATCGCTGGAAACGCCCTTGTTGATGGTGCAGCCCGGCCCGATGTCGACCCCGTCTTCCAGGATCACCCGGCCCCCGGAGCGCCATTTGGAGAAGCCCTGATCGGTTCGCTTGAAATAGAAGGCCTCCGTACCGATGACCGAACCCGACTGTACGGTCACCTTATCACCAATGATGGTGTGCTCGGCGATGGTGACGTTGGCTTGCAGGTGGGCGTTTTTACCGATCTTTACGCCCGGGCCGATGACCACATTGGGCTCCAGAATAACGGTCGGATCAATTTCGGCCGAAGGGTGGATCGGCTGCTGCAGGGGGTGGTAGGGCCGGTATTTGAGCACCAGCTCGTTGTAGGCTTCAAAAGGCTTAGGGCAAACCAGCAAAGCCTTTCCTGAAGGGCATTCCGTCTTTTCGTGCAGGAGAATGACCGATGCATCGGATTGCAGCGACTTGTCGAAGTATTTACGCACGTCTACAAAGGTCACATCGCCGGGTTCTACGTGATGGATTTCGTTAATGCCGGTGGCTTCGAGGGTTTCGTCACCCAACAATTCGGCGCCGATTGCTTCGGCGAGCTGCCGGACGGGTACGGGATGGGGAAATTTCATAATTTGTCGGTTGGTATTCCTGATAGAGTAAAAGGACTAAAGGCAAACCTAAAATTAAACAGTAATCGACAGAAAATATGCCAAAAGGAATCGTGCTTTATTACCTGCCCGAAAAAGGCTACGGCCACATCCGCGTACCCGAAACCGGCGAGGAATTCTATTTCCAGCGCAAGAATTTGCGCGACGCCGTGGAGCGAGGTACGGTAGTGCAATTTAAAGTGCGGGAGAATAAGTATGGATTGTACGCGGTGGAAATAAAGCGGGAGTGACTCGCTGCGTTCGCGGGCTTAATTTTTTGATTATAGTCTGACAACTCAGGATTTGTGAAAATATGACGCCGCTATTTTTTCG
>CAYWHT010000238.1:0-1598 GCA_964458135.1 uncultured Saprospiraceae bacterium
TTCGAACCAGTGACCTCATGCCTGTCAAGCATGCGCTCTAAACCAACTGAGCTAATCACCCCTATAAACAGCGGAATGCAAAGATAACGAAAATTTTCACCCGGAAGAATCCTATGCCAAAAAAACATCAAGCCCCCCTAAAACTGTTTATCCTATTGATGAACAACGAACCAATCGCCAAATACCTCATCGTTGCCGGGATTATCCTGCTCCTGGCTGGATTGATCTACTATTTTCTGGGCGACAAACTCCACTGGATTGGCCGCCTTCCCGGCGATATTCGGATCGAGCGCGAAAACTTCCGCTTCTACTTTCCCATCACCACCATGATCCTGCTGAGCGTGCTCTTGACAATTCTCATCAATGTCATCCGAAGATTGTTTTGACAATGGAGATGTTATGGGAGATATTGTCATCCACCCATCCAAAAGGGGGAGCACAACCTATCTTCCCATTCCATCGGATGAACTGGAAAGATGGATGTGAGTTTGCCGCAAAACACATCCTTTCTTCCAATTTTCATCGAATTAACAGCACATCTCCCGAAAACACTTCCTGTCCTTCCTCAAAATCATCCCGGTAGGATATTCTTATGGAATAGACGTATACGCCCTGTGGCAAACTTTCGTTCCGGAAGGCGCCGTTCCATCCGATATCGGGATCGTTGGTGGCGAAGACCTGGTTACCCCAGCGGTCGAAAACCACGAACTCGTAATCCCGGATTTGGATGGCGGCCGGCATGCCCGGCCGGAAAGTGTCGTTGACGCCGTCATTATTTGGGGAGAAGGCGTTGGGCGCGTACAGGTCGAAGCGGAAGCATTCCCGCTCCGTGATATTCACCGTGTCGGAAACGATGCATACGCCGTCTTCCACTTCCACGAAATAGGCGCCGCCTACTTCTACCGCAAAGGTTGGGGTGGCGGAGCCGTCCTGCCAAAGGTAACGGTCGGCCATGACGCCGGGATCGAGTACGTAGGTGACCTCATCGCATATAGCGGTGTCGGGACCGAGGTTGACCATTGGGGGCATTTGAAATTCCACCAGGATGGAATCCCGGCCCACGCAGCCCTCCAGCTCCGCTTCGCCTACGTAAAGACCGGTAGTGGTGGCGTTGATGCTGGGCGTAGTAGCGCCGGTAGACCAACGGTAGCTGTCGACCGCGATATCGGGATTGATATTCAGAGTAAGCTGTTCGCCTTCGCATAGCAGGCTGTCGTTGCCGAGTTCAAAGCTGGGCGTGGGTTTGAATTCGACCTCGATGGAATCCCCTTTGGAGCAGCGATCGATGCTTACTTCCACGCCGTAGGCGCCGGTTTCGGTAACCCGGAAGGTGGGCTGGGTGCTGCCGTCCTGCCATTCGTAGCGGGCGCCGGGCGTCGTGACGTCCAGATTGAGTACCTCGCCATCGCAGAGTTGCTGGTCGCCCCCAAGGTCGATGGTAGGGATGACGACGACTTCCACGAACACGCTATCACTGGCGGTGCAGCCGTCCAGGGCGGCTTCGAGGCGAAAGTTGCCGGTTTGGTCAACCAAAAGGGTGGGCTGGGTGCTGCCGTCGTTCCACTGGTAGGTGGCGTTGCCGTTGGCAACCGTACCAT
>CAYWHT010000238.1:1608-6766 GCA_964458135.1 uncultured Saprospiraceae bacterium
GCACCGTTTCGCCTTGGCAGAGCAGCGTGTCATTGCGCAGGGAAAAATCCGGCAAGGGTTTGCGGTCGATGACCACTTCGTCGGATTGGGTGCAACCGTTTAAGTCGACCTCTACGCGGAAGGCGCCCGCGCTGTTGGTGGTGAAAGTGGGTTGGCTGCTGCCGTCTTGCCATTCGTAAGTAGCCCCTTCGTTGGTGGCGTCCAGGGTGACCGGTTCTGCTTCGCACACTTCCCGGTCGGGGCCGAGGTCGACGGTGGGCAAGGGCTGGACGGTCAGCTCAAAGCTGTCGCGGCGGGTGCAGCCGTCCAGGGTGGCGTCTAGCCAGTAAATGCCGGTTTGATTGACCGTCAGCCTGGGCTGGGTGCTATCGTCGTTCCACTGGTAGGTGGCGTTGCCGTTGGCAACCGTACCGTCGAGCGTCACTGTTTCGCCTTCGCAGAGCAGCGTGTCATTGCGCAGGGAAAAATCCGGCAGGGGCTTGCGGTTGATGACTACTTCGTCGGATTGGGTGCAGCCGTTTAAGTCGACTTCCACGCGGAAGGCGCCCGCGCTGGTGGTGGTGAAAGTCGGTTGGCTGCTGCCGTCCTGCCATTCGTAAGTAGCCCCTTCGTTGGTGGCGTCCAGGGTGACGGGTTCTGCTTCGCACAGCTCGCGGTCGGGGCCGAGGTCGACGGTGGGTGTCGGCTGTACGATCAGCTCGGAGCTGTCGCGGCGGGTGCAGCCGTCCAGGGTGGCGTCTACCCAGTAAATGCCGGATTGATTGACCGTCAGCCTGGGCTGGGTGCTGCCGTCGTTCCACTCGTAGGTGACCGATCCCCCCGCGGAGGCGTCCAGGGTGAAGGTTTCGTCTTCGCAAATTTCCGCGGAGGGAGGTAGAGTGATATCGGGTAGTGGCCGGAAATCGATGGTGATGTCATCGGAGTCCTGGCAACCCGCAATATCGACGGTTACCGAATAGGTGCCGGAGGTCGTCACCTCCAGGGTGGGCTGGGTGCTACCGTCGTTCCAAAGGTAATCGGCGTTTTGGCGGGAGGCGTCGAGGGTTAGGCTTTCGCCCTGGCAAAGGCTGGCGTCTTGGCCCAGGTCCAGGTTGATGGGCGCCTGGAAGTCAATGGTCACGCTGTCTTCGGTGGTGCAGCGGCCGTTGAATACCCGTACGCGGTAGGTGCCGGAGGTGCTCACTTCAAAGGTCGGTTGGGTGCTGCCGTCCTGCCATTCGTAGGCGGTAGCGCCGTCGGCGGTAGCGTCCAGGGTGATGGTTTCCCCCGCGCAGAGGGTACGGTCGTCACCCAAATCGGCGCGGGCCGCTTCGGCGAAATCTACCTGCAGCGAGTCTGCCGAACTGCACTGCCCGAGCGTGAGCACCACCTTGTATTCGCCGGCCTGAGTTACCGTAAAGGTGGGCTCGGTGGAATTATCCTGCCAGCGGTAGCTAAGGCCGTTGGCCTCTACGGCGGCGTCCAGGTTGAGCGTTTCGCCGCTGCAGAGCGTGGTGTCGGGGGGGAGTTCGGCTTCAAAGTCTTCCTGGGCCAATACCTGAACGGAATCCCGGAGGCGGCAGTCGTTGCCAAAGGTGACTTCTACCGAATAGGTGCCGGGACTGTCGGCGGTGAAAGTCGGATCGGTGGCGCCGTCCTGCCAACGATAGGATTCTTCGGGCGTATTGTTATTGGCGTCGAGGATGACTTCGTTGCCGTCACAAAGCACCTGATCGTCGCCGAGGAATCCAAAATCTACCGATTCTTCTTCCCCGGTAAATACCCAACCGCTGTTATTGCTGACGTCGGTGCTGTGCACACCCGCCTGAAAGTCGGCATCCCCTACGGCGGCCTGATCCCGCATCTGGATAAAATCGGCTACGATATCGCCGGAAGCGCCCATCGAGATGGTCGACTGGCTGGCGGCGGCGGTAGAGGAAATTTCGATGGGAGTACAGTTATTGCCGATACTTTCAAAATATTCGACGATGGTTTGGGTGGCGTTGGCGTCCAGTTGGTAGGATTTGCCGGCGGCAAAGATTAGAGAGTCCATGCGGTTATTGCCGATAATGTCGCCGCTTTTGCGGAATTCCACTTTGTTGAAAACGGCGCCGTTGGTCTCGAGGGTGGATACATTTTGGGTAGCCGAAAACAGGACGTTGTGGTATTCGGGTTGGCCCGAACTGGTCCGGCTGATGAATCCACCATTAAAATTCGTCAGTTCGATAAGCGAATTATCACCCTGGGCGATATTGAGGTCCGCATTGTTGACGAACCAGGCGTTTTCACCGCCCCCCAGGAGGAAGTGGCTGCCGCGCATGGATAGATCTTTGGGGGTATTGCTAAAGTTGACCCGGAATTCCGAAGCTACGACGGTTTCCCCGGCCGTGTTGAGGCTGCCTTCGTTAAAGTAGATGCTGCCGGCTTTTAAGCTATCCAATAGCGACCAGCCGCCGGCGCCTTCGAAAGTCAGCTTGGAAAGCTCCCGGCCGGCGGTAGTTATCTCTTGATTGTCATTATCCGAGCGGAAGAGGATTTCCCGGCTCTGCAGCCGCATATTTTGCGCAAAAGAAAGGGCGCCGAAAATATGCAGGTCAATAATATCGAATAAGGGGTTGCCATTGATGTTTCGCCAGGTCATCGTGCGGCAGTAGTGGTTGGGGGCCTGCCGGCCCCGGACGATGTCGTCCGGTTGGTTAAAGGAGTTTTCGTCGAAGATGACGTCATCCAGGGGGGTGGGGATGCATTCCCCGCCGGGGCCGCCGCTGCTGAGCGACCAATGGGCGCGATCTTCCCACTCGCCGGCGCCGTCCACCCAGAATAGAGTGCGCCCACCGAAAGTATTAATCTGCCAACCGTCGTTATTGCCGAGATCGACCGAATTGTTGGCGGTGAAGGCGGTGCTTCCGGTATTGTGGATGTCTTCCAGGATGAGGTAATTGCCGTTAAAGTCGTTCCGGCTGCTCAGCCGCGCCGGATTCTGCGGCTCGGTGGCGCTGATTTCGATCAGGGCGTCACAGGCGCCTTCGGCCAACATATCCGTGACGAAGACATCGCGTTCGCTGCCGATTTCGTAGCGGTGGCCGGCGCTCAACTCCAGGTATTCAATGACGTAGTCAAAATCGATCTGACCGTTGTCTTCGAAGGTAAGCGAATCGATATCCAGGCGGTGATTGCCGGCGCCGAAGGCATTGCCGCCGGCTCGAAAAACGATGTTATGGTATTCGAAGAAACCGTCGCCGGTATGGAAAAAACTGCCCGGATTTTCGTATACGATGGTCGATTGGCGGGCGCTGAGTTGCAGGTTTTCGGTGTTGAAAGACCAGGAGCTGTTTGGCAGGCCGTTGGTAGTTTGCAAGCGCACCACCGAGCTGCCGAGAAAGAGCTGCCGCCGAGATTCCGATTCGGAAATAAAGGACCGGCAGGTGACGGGCTCGTCATCCGTATCGATCAATCCTTTGGGAAAGATGATATTTCGTTCTGCGGTGAAGGGGTCCCGGAAGGTCCATCCTCCGCTCAAGCTATTGAAGTACACGTCTCGTTGGAAGAGCTGGCCGCCGGTGACGATTTCGTTGGTCACTTGGTTGGATTCGAAGAGGACATCACCGGCGAAGGTCAAATCCATGGCGGCAATAAAAGTCAGGGAGCCGGAAATGCGCAGTTTACTTTCCGCCTCGCCGGCAAATTCGGGCGTGCCCGTGGCGCCGCTCCAGTCCATATTTCGGCAGGCCGCATTTTGGATATTGATGGTGACGACCTGGTTGGGGCCGTCGAAAGAATTTTCGTCGAAGAAAACATTGTCGATGCCGGTGGGCACGCAGGCGCCGGGCGCGCCCCCGCTGGTAAAGGACCAGTTCATGGGGTCGTTCCAATTGCCGGAGCGGCCGACCCAGAACAGATCGTTGCTGTTGCGGTTGGTGATAGTCCAACCAAAGGCATTGCCCAGATTGGCGCTATTATCGGCGATAAAATCCGCCGAGCCGGTAGCGTGCACGTCCTTGATGGAGATATACTCGGCCACGATCTGCGGGGCGCCGGATTGCAAAATGGCTTCCGCGCCCGCTTCGGTAGCGAAGAGCTGGATGGGGGCTTCGCAGCGCCCTACGGCTTCGAGGGCGTCGATGGGGTAGGTGATGCCGCTTTCCAGGGTGTAGGCGGCGCCTTCGGCGAAGATCAGGTCGCCGAAGGTTTGGGGCCCGCGGATGTCGGTATTGTGGTTCAGTTCTAGCCGGTTGGTGGTCAGCCGGGTGTCATTGCCGGCCTGGAGCAAGGTGCTGCCGGACGGACTGCTGAAGAGAAGCTCATTGATCGTGATGGGGGTATTGCCCGTGATGCGGAGGTTGGAACGTGGGGCGGTACATTCCACGATGGCCTCTTCGGCTTCCAGTGTCAGGTCGCTGCTGTGCAGATCGATCACCGGCCCGCCGATTGCCTCGGAGGCGCCCGTGATGCTCAGGCGGGATTGGCCGAGTTGGAGGGTAGCGGGTGACGTTCCGGGTACTCGTAAGGATTCACACTGCAGGCTTTGGTCGTTGGTTTGCAGCGTTCCGCCGCGCAGGGTGAGCCCGCTATTTGACCGGAAGGGGCCGGACAGCGACCAATTGCCGGCGACGTTATCAAAGGTGACGGGGCCGGTAAAAGTCTTGCCCGCCATTTGGATCGGTGCGTCTTCGGCGGATCGGAAGTTGACGGCCCCGGCAAAATCCCACTGCATGGCTCCGATCAATTCCAGGGAACCGAAGATGCTCAGGGTGGCGCCGGCCGGTCCCCGGAAAATGGGATTACCGGTAGCGCCCCGCCAGTCCATATTCCGGCAAAAGATGATGCCGCCGTTAACGGTGACTACCTGATCGGGGCCGGTGAAGGAATTCTCATCAAAGAAAACGTTATCGTCAGCGGTGGGTGCTTGGTTGTGAAAAGTGGCGCCCCCCGAGGTCGTAGCCCAATTGGTGATGTCCGACCAGTCGCCGGCGCCGCCAACCCAATAGTAGTCGGCTGCCTCGGTCAACTGAGGGAAGGTAAGCGCGATGAGGATGAATAATTTCGTGTAAATGTTCATAGGTCGCATATACAATGCTTTTTCCATAAAGCCAAATTAAGCCCCGGCTTAGTTTTTTACAATGGCTTGGTTTTGACTTTCCAGAGTGTAAGGCTATTTCAGGGCAAGACATGATATAAT